>CALDNM010000067.1 GCA_937915045.1 uncultured Clostridia bacterium | reverse complement strand
CCTGTATGTCGGAAATAATATTATGCAAAGCTGAACATACACCAGCAGGCAAAAAAACACCGGAAGCAGACCATATGTATCTGATCCTTTCGCGCACCGTGTTTTATCCGGAAGGCGGAGGACAGGACTGTGACCTCGGCACCATAAATGGTTTCCCTGTCACGGACGTACGCGAGAAGGACGGCGAAATTATACATAAAGTGCTGACAGCAGGAAAAGACGCCGCGACGGGAGTATCGGCAGAAGATTTTCCGTGCTCTGACGGCGCTGACCCGGAGAAGATCTTCGCGGAAGGTTCTTCCGCGGACTGCAGGCTGGACTGGCACAGAAGATTCGGCAACATGCAGCGCCATTGCGGTGAGCATATCCTGAGCGGGACTTTTTTCAGGAGATTCGGTGGTATAAATCACGGCTTCCATATGGGAGAGAATTATATGACCATAGATATCGGTCTTGACACAACTCCTGGAGGAGATGTCCCGGGAGAAAAAGGCTCTGTTATAGACTTTGCCAGTCTCGGAGATGAGAGATGGCAGGGACAAATAAACGGCGCTGCCGATCCCGCTTATGATCCAAAGGCCATCCTCGACGCCTCCGGAGAAAGCAGTAACCAAAGCCTTGGCGCGGTCATCGGCGGCGAAGTGACATGGAAAATGGCTATGAGCGCTGAAAGAAGCGCGAACGCGATCATATGGGCAGATCTTCCTGTCAAAACGACATATTTCGCGACACATGACGCGGCTCTCTCCATGCCTCTGAGAAAAGAGATGAAAGTCAAGAATGATATCTCTGTCGTCACTATAGGCAGTGAATTCTCACCGGCCGACTGCTGCGCATGCTGCGGTACCCATCCATCCAGCGCGGGGCAGGTCGGACTCATAAAGATATATAAGGTAGAAAAGAACGGTGACTGGTGGCGCATCTATTTCGACGCCGGCATGCACGCTATGAAAGAGTATGATTCAACACACGACACGCTCACCGATATATGCGACCGCTTTTCATCCGGCACACAGGAGATAGGCGGAGCGCTCGACGCTTACACGCGCCGCGGCGCCGAGACGCACGAACGTCTGGCAAGGCTCCTGAAGTCAGTCATATCGTCACGCACCTCTGATATAGTATCTGCACTTGAAGACAGGCACGACACCGCTGAGCAGGGGACAAAGATCACGTCTCTCCCGACATGGTATTACGACGATCTTGAGATCGACGACATCCTCAGGATAGGACACGACGTGCAAACTTCTCTTGGCATCGATCCAAAAGGGAAACATAAAGAAAGCGGCCGTGGCAGTTATGTCTCTTCGCTGCTCGAAAAACCGATCTGCCTTGTGCAGATCCGCGAAAACACAGTGCTTCTTTTCTCGAACGGAAAGGTCGACTGTGGAAAACTCGTCAAAGAAAACGCCGGTATCTATCAGGGCAAAGGCGGCGGCAGCAGAGTCTCCGCGAGGGCTATCTTCCCGGGAAAAGATCAGGTCGACACATTCCTCGATCTCCTGGAAAAGCACCTGCGCTAAGAGCGCGAAAGCTAAAACGATCCCGGCAGAGAACTGATCCCTGCCGGGATATTTATGTCTATTCGAATTTGCTCCGCGCTTTAATCAAGGACATACATAGTGACCGTCCTTCTGCCCCACTGCTCGCAGATCGAGTTGTTTGACATCCATAAGTCTATGCGATTTCCTTTTATATATCCGCCCGTATCGGCCGCCAGCGCGTAACCGTATCCTTCGACATACACCTTCGTACCAAGGGGTATGACTGAAGGGTCAACAGCGATGATGCCGTCTCCGCACGCCGGACCGCTGGCAGTATTGCCGCCGTCGCAGTAAGCCGTCGCGACCATCTCGTACTTCGATGTGTAGCCAAATGTGATACCTCCGGCCGACGCCGTCTTTTTCGTCCCGACCCTTACTACTTCTGTCTTCGGCTTTGTCACATAATCCGTCTTCAGCACGGTTTTCTTAAATACCTTGCCATATTTGTACTTGATCTTGTAAGTGATGTTGGCAGTACCGTCGCTGCCCTTATTCACGATTTTTTTCGTACCTTTTTTCATGGAACTGTCATTGATCTTTTTGACATCGTGCTTCACTTTTTCAAACTTAGTGATCGTCTTTTCCGAGATCCTGCCTATGCTGATCACATCTCCGTCTGCCACCGTCTTATCGAGCGGTACACTTATTTCGTCCTCGCTGCTGATCGGGATACCGTTAAGATCCAGCATCTCCTCTACCGTCACCGGCACCGTGTTTATAATCATCTTTTCACCGTCAGCGTCGACAGTCACCGTCACAGCTCTGATGATCTTTATCGTATCTCCGTCGTCCACCGCTGAAGTCAGCGCCGGGGACACGGAATCATTTTCACCGATGGATATGTCCGCGTCTCTCAGGACGCCCTCCACAGTATCCGCGTTTGACAATGTTTTTATATTGCTGCCGTCGATGTTTATAGTAACATTTTTTTCGCCCTCATTCATACTGCTTCCGATGAGTCTTTCCGAACTGCCCTCAGATACCGCCGCGAAAACATTTTCCGATGATTCTCTTTCCAGTCTGTCGGCCTTGGCTGCCACTGCCTCGTTCGCGTCCACCACACCGCTCGCCTGCTTCCCTATGCTGCTGAGCGAGAGTTTGTTCACTATCATGTCTGAAAGTTCATTTTGAGATCTAACTGTCATCTTCGACATAGTGCCCGCGTTGTTGAGAGCAGCCGACGCAGTAATGTGAGTATCCGTGTCCGCGATACATTTCGACTGCGCGTAAGTTATAAACATGGCCGAAATAATCACTTCCGCGATCACAGTTATCATGATCGAATATTTTATATATCGTCGTATCAGTGTCCTGTCCATTTCTGTTCCTCTCCTGTTCTCCCTTTACCCTTTTCGGTTTTATAGAGTGATTTTTTCCAAGTAAAAAGAGCGTGACCAATTTGGTCCGCTCTATGTATATAGAGTATCGGCGGAAACGGCATAAGTCAAGTTCCAGTCAATGTTCAGAATATTTTACAATCGTTTCTATTGTCCCGCATAACGTGTACAATTGAGCCGTTGCAAGGCCTCCATGAGTTAGTGCTATTGTTCTATTTCACAATATCTTCACAGGCGGTTTTGGGGCGTTTCGCTCCGAAA
>CALDNM010000066.1 GCA_937915045.1 uncultured Clostridia bacterium | reverse complement strand
CTTCGTTATGAAGTATTATGAGGAAAAAGGCATACCGGTCAACCGTTATGAAGTAGAACGTCTTACAGAGGCTTGTACGGGCGTCAAGAGGACGACGGGGCAGCACCCTGGCGGTATCGTAATAGTTCCGCGCGGGCATTCTATATATGAATTCTGTCCTGTCCAGAGACCGGCGAATGATACGACGACCGACATCACGACGACTCATTTCGATTACCATAAAATAGACCATAACCTGCTTAAACTCGATATACTCGGACATGATGTGCCTTCGATGATAAGACATCTCCAGGATATGACGAGTCAGGATCCTCTTGACGTGCCGCTCGATGATAAGGAGACAATGGAAATATTCACAGGTATCGAAGGCCTCAATATCAAGGACAATGATTATAGATTCACGCATGGGACTTACGGGATACCGGAGTTCGGCACGAAATTCGTAAGGCAGATGCTCGACGATACGAAGCCTAAAAAGTTCGCGGATCTTATCAGAATATCAGGATTTTCACACGGCACGAATGTCTGGCTGAACAACGCTCAGGAGTACATCAAGAGCGGCGAGGCCACGATGGATGACGCGATCTCGACACGAGACGATATCATGAACTACCTTATTTCAAAGGGAGTACCTGACGCAGACGCGTTCCAGATCATGGAGAAGGTCAGAAAAGGCAAAGGCGTGACGGAAGAACGCGCGGATATAATGATGGAGCACGATGTACCTCAGTGGTATCTCGATTCATGCAGGAAGATATCGTATATGTTCCCGCGCGCGCACGCTGTAGCGTACGTCATGATGTCGTTCAGGATAGCTTATTATAAAGTGCATTATCCGGCGGAGTTTTACGCTGTATATCTGACAACGAAAATAACCGACTTCAACTGGGAAGTCGTAAGCCGCGGAAAGCAGGCAGTGCTCGACCGTATGGATGAGATCTCGATGAAGGGCAGTAATGCCACCGCTAAGGAAAACGATGAGGTGACCGTCCTTGAGATAGTTTACGAAATGTTCGCGAGAGGATATGAGTTCGAAGATCCGAGCCTGGAAGGCTCTGAGGCCGCGCGTTTCGGAGTGAGGGACGGCCGCGTAGTAGTCCCGCTGTGCGGATTATCAGGAGTAGGAATAAATGTCGCGAAATCGATAAAAGACGAACAGGCAAAGAGACCATTCGCGACGATAGATGAAATGCAGGGCAGGGCAGGCGTGAATAAAACAGCTGTACAGGCAATGCGGGAATATGGCCTGCTTGAAGGCATGCCTGAATCCGATCAGCTGAGTTTTTTCAGTATGTGATCTGAGAGAACTATTTGAGTGAAAGCGCTTCGTTCACGATCTCGACCGCGGCATCGAACTTCGACAGCTTCTCGAGCTGGCGTTCGTGGTCTTTAGTGATTATAGTGCAGACGTTCGTGTCCGTACCGAATCCCGCTCCTTCGACTTTCAGATTGTTCGCGACGATCATATCGACATTCTTTTTGACGAGCTTCTTTCTCGAATTTTCGAGCATGTCTTTCGTCTCCATAGAAAAGCCGCAGAGCACCTGCCCGGCTTTTTTTGATTGTCCGAGTGTCGAGAGGATGTCCTTCGCGCGTTCGAGCGCGATGGACATATCATCATCTTTCTTCTTGATCTTATCATCGCTTTTCACTGCAGGCGTGTAATCCGCTACGGCAGCAGCCTTGAATACGAAATCCGCGTACTTCGCTTTTTCGGTCACGACATTGTACATCTCCTGAGTGGAAGTGACTTTGATGACATCGATGAAACGCGGAGGGTCAAGACGTGTTTCGCCTGTTACGAGAGTAACATTCGCGCCGCGGAGCATGCAGACTTTTGCTATCGCGTATCCCATCTTGCCTGTCGAGTGGTTCGTGATGAAGCGGACTGGATCCATCGATTCCTGCGTTGGTCCGGCAGTAACGAGGACGTTCAGCCCCTCCATATCTTTTTCGTGCGCTATATCTTTTAAAATGTATTCGAGAAGATCGGAAGGCTCCGGCATTTTGCCCGGGCCTACATCATTGCACGCGAGAAGTCCAACTGAAGGCCCGATTATCTCAAAACCGTAATCGTGGAGTTTTTTTATATTATCAAGAGTGATAGGGTTTTCATACATGTTGGTGTTCATCGCCGGCGCTACGACCTTTCGGCACTTGGCCGCGAGCACGACCGTAGTGAGCATGTCATCTGCTATGCCGTTTGCCATCTTAGCTATCACATCCGCAGAGGCCGGGGCCACCATTATGATGTCAGCTTTTTTGGCCAGCGATATATGCGAGATCTCAAATTTGAAATCCCGGTCGAACGTGTCGACGAAGCATTTGTTCCCGGTGAGACTCTCGAATGTGAGCGGCGTGATGAACTGCACGGCGTTTTTTGTCATGATCACATGTACATCAGCGTGCTGTTTTCTGAGCGCGCTCGCGAGATAAGCTGTTTTATACGCAGCGATGCTGCCTGTCACCCCCAGGATGACGCATTTTCCTTTTAACATTTTGTCCTTCCTTTATAGATCTACCACTTATATGTTTTATTTCCTTTTATAGTAACTTTCTTCGCGGATTTTTTGACCTCGCTTTTTATGATAGCATTGGCCTTTCCCCTTTTGCAATACGCTTTATTGTTTGTTATGGTAACGCTGCCGTATTTTTTGTCGCAGTGACGGAATACGAAAATTCCGTTCCTGCCGCCTTTGACATAATTGCCGGTCACAATGACTTTTGATTTTGATAAAGCTGCAGGCGCTTTCCCGGCGTTGTCTACATGGATCTCAATAGTGTGCGAGTCTGAAGTTTTGCTGCCCTTGGAGTACACTTTATTGCCGCTTATATAAGTGCCGCACGTGTTGTACAAAGACAGTCCTTCACCATTTGTACCGATCATTGTGTTGCCTTTGACCGTCACATTATAATGATATTTATTTATATATTTATTGTGCTCGGAGTTCGTCTTTTCGACACGGACCCCGGAAGCTCCGGAGATGTAATTGTTTGTTATGGTCACATTCTTGCAGGTCTGTCCTTTTACGAATTGAGAACCATAATCCACTAATTTAGGCGCGGATGCTTTTGTGGCTATATCGATCTGCACAGCTGATTCTATGCAGCTTTTTTTAGCTTTACCGAGGGTAGTGATCCTGCAGTTTTTGATCGTCACATTTTTGCATGCGATGATCTCGAAAACGTGTCCTGTGATGTTTGCCTGGATGTCTACACCGTCGAATGTGATGTTGTTCCCATGAGATACAACCATCATGCTGCCTCGTCTTCCGCCTTCTTCGTCACTGCGCCATGTCCCGCCGATCACTTTCAGATTGCTGATGGATCCGTAATTCGTTTTTGTCGGTGTGGTGAAAATGGCATTGCCATGATCACTAGTATATATAGTGGAGCCGACAGCATTGATAGTTGTGTTGCTGCCTGGGATGATAGTCGCGTTGATGTGAAAAGATGAACCAGGTTCTATATTGATCACCTTTTCCGCGTCGCCTTCTACCATATCTTTAAGCGTTCTTGCATTGTACGACGCGTTATCCGTAGGCGTAAAATCATAAGTCTTGACCGTGTCAGCTCTAGCTGATACAGGTATGCATATTGCCATGATAAAACCGATGACTAGGATAGAAAATAAAGTACCCTTTCTTATCGTGTGTGTACGCATAATAAAAACCCTCCTCTTATTCTTGCCAACAAGAATATTTTACCGTGAGAACGTGTGAAAAGCAACTGTTTGTAATGTGATAAGACATATGTTACAGAAATAAACAAAAAATGAGAGAAACTCTG
>CALDNM010000065.1 GCA_937915045.1 uncultured Clostridia bacterium | reverse complement strand
TTTGTCTCGGCCTGAACCCGGACATGTACGCTGATGAACTCGTTAAATACGATATCATCACTGCGTGCGACAGCAGCGAAAACGCGAAAGCGATATCGGAAGCTGCCGACAGACAGGGCAAGACAGCGGGCATAGTCCTCGCGGTCGATACAGGAATGGGCAGGATCGGATATCTCGCGGATGAGGCTGAAGAGGCCGCGGAAGACGTGAAGAAGATCCAGGCACTTCCGTCGGTAAAGATCAGGGGGATGTTCTCGCATTTCTCGACTGCCGACTGTGCTGACAAGACGTATTCGAAGGAGCAGGAAAAGAAGTACTCGCATTTCTATGAGACGCTGAAGGCGGCCGGGATCGATATCCCTGTACGCACTTTCGCGAACAGCGCGTCGATCATGGAACTGCCGGAAGTGTATTACGATTACGCTCGTCCGGGCATCATCCTTTACGGCGGTTATCCGTCCGGTGAGGTTGATCCGGCGCAGCTCAGCATCAAGCCTGTCATGCAGGTGAAGGCGAACATCGTAAAGATCAAGGATGTGCCTGAGGGCACGTCGGTAGGCTACGGCAGAAAGTACATCTCAAAGAAGCCGAGCAAGATCGCGACGATCAATATCGGCTACGCTGACGGAATGCCGAGGCCTTACTCGCTCAAGGCGTCTGTTATCGTAGACGGCGTCAAAGCGCCGGTCGCGGGCAATGTCTGCATGGACCAGTTCATGGTAGATGTGACGGATGTTCCAAATGTCAAAGTCGGTGATGAGGTCATCGTGATGGGAACTGACGGAAAACTTTCGATCACAGCTGAAGAGATCGCGGAAAAAACCGGAACGATCAACTACGAGATCATGACAGCTTTCGGACAGAGACTTCCGAAAGTGTATGTGAAATAAAAATGATAAAAAGAGCAGCTTCGCGCCATCCGCGCGAGGCTGTTTTTGTGTGAGAGTATTACTTGTCAGAAAATTGCTATTTTGATGAGCTCGTACATGTGATAAAATATATATGTATTATCGCATAAAATATGTATATGGAAGCATGGGAGGAAACGCTATGGATGTAATGCAGGCCGCGATCACTGATCTCGAGGGCATCAAGGCACTTCTGAAGGCCAACCACGCCGATAATGTCAAAGAAGAAGACAGGGCCGATGGCTTTGTCACGACAAATATCACGGATGAGCAGCTCGGCAGGCTGATCACTGCTGAGAACGGTGTCACTATCGCTAAGGAAAATGACACAGTCATGGCTTTTGCTTTTGAAGCGCCATGGAAATTCTGGATGGAATGGCCGATGTTCAAGTACATGACGGAGATACTTGAAGAGTACTCATTCGGAGATACGTTACTGACCACAGAAAACACATACCAGTACGGGCCGATCTGCTTGGACAAGACAGTCCGGGGGACCGGTCTTTTTGAAAAGGTTTTCGACTTTTCGCTCGCGATGATGAAAGACAGATATCCTGTCATGGCGACATTCATAAATCAGATAAACGGAAGATCGTACGCGGCGCATACAAGAAAAGCGGGCATGACGGAAGTCGGAAAATTCGACTTCAACGGCAATCATTACTATATGATGGCCTGCGATACCGTGAGGAGCGCGAAGTGATGCTGCGCAAAAGTACAGAGGCGGACTGCCGCCAGATATACGCGATGATGTGCGACATGGAAAACAAAGAACTGCCGTACGACAAATTCGAAACTATCTATAAGGAACAGCTGGGGGACGATGACCGTTACTGCCTCATCTTTGAAGAGGACGGAGAAGCGATCGCGTTCATGAACCTCAGGTTCGAATACCAGCTCCACCACTGCGAGATGATCGCGGAGATAATGGAATTCGTCGTGGACGGGCGTTATCGCGGTAATGGCATCGGCGCGGCAGTTTTTCACGAGGCGTGCGAGATCGCGCGGGGGCGCGGGTGTACGCAGATCGAAGTCGCGTGCAATAAACTGAGGACGGATACGCACAGATTCTATAAAAGAGAAGGCATGCGGGATTTTCATTTCAAGTTCTCAAAAATGCTGACGGGGACGGATGAAGGAGAAAATATTCTCGGAAGATAGGGGGAGGTCAGGTCATGGCAAAGACATTGCAGCTGATCAAGGATTTCTGCAGATATGATTTTGGTGAACGCGACGGTGAAAAGGCGCTGTCTGTTCTGACTGACGATATCAAGTGGATCGGCACATCGGATCATGAGGATGTGACCGGTATAGAAGAGGCAAGAGAGTATGTAAATACCGAGATAGAAGAGATGCCTATGCCGTACAAACTGAGCCTGACCGAGGGATCGGAGACATCGCTTGGCAACGGATCCGGCATAGCTTTCGTGCGGGTAAAATTTGAAAACGAAGGCGTTACTTCTTATATACGTATAACATGTACATCACGTCTTGACGGCGGTGAGGAGAAGATCTGCGCCATGCATTTTTCTGTTGCCGATGACAAGCAGCTTGAAGGTGAGTTCTTCCCTGTCACAAAGGGAAAGGCTGAGATAGCGCGTGAAAGAAGCGAACTTGTGATGTCGACTATGCAGGGCGGCATGGTAGGCGGATATATCGGGCCGGGCTTTCCGTTTTATTATGTCAGCGAAAGGATGCTGAAGCTGCTCGGATATAAAAGTGAAGCGCAGTATATTGAAGATCTTGACGGCATGGTCATGAACGGGATACATCCGGATGATGTTGACCGCGTCGATGAAGAGGTAAATAAGCAGCTTGCCAATGATGACAGATACGCTTCCGATTACAGGATGAAGAAATATGACGGCAGTTATATATGGGTACACGATATAGGGCGCAGGAGCGAGGACGAGGAAGGCCGCCCGGTAGTTATATCGGTGTGTTACGATACTACAAAAGATCATGAAAAGCAGGCGCAGATAGATAATATCGTGGACGCGCTGCCGGGAGGAGTCACACTTGTCCGTATAGAAAACGGCGCTCCAAAGATCATATATCAGTCGCGCGGAGTCAGTGCCCTGTCAGGACGTACTCCGGACGAATATCGCGATATGATGGAAAAGCGTGAAGATCATGGCGTATATACTGAAGATCTGGACAGGTTCAGGGATGGCATCCGTCGGGCGGCTGAGACAGATGAGACCGTATCTCTCGATTTCAGATCGACGCATAAGGACGGAGGATATGTCTGGATCACCGGGAATATCAGGAAAGTCGGGACCGAAGACGGAGTCCCTCTTATACAGGGAGTCTTCACTGAGATGCCGCAGATGCGTGAGCTGTTCATGCATATTACTGACGACGCGGGAGTCGCGATCGTCGTGAGCGACAAAAAAACTCACGAACTTCTTTATTTGAACAAAGAGCTCTTTTCCATAATCGGCAAGACAGATCGCCGCTTTGAAGGGAAAAAGTGCTATGAATATCTCCTCGGAGAAAGTGAGATGTGTTCCTTCTGCAAGGATCGTCAAGCGGGGAATGAACGGCATAAAGCGGAGGAACTGTATATACCTCAGCTGGATCGCTGGTATATGACGCAGGGACGTGTCATAAACTGGGCCGGGAGAGAGGCGCATGTAGAGTATCTTTCGGATATCACAGAAGGTATGAAGGCGAAAGAAAATCTGACGGATATACTTGAAAATGTCGAGTGCGGGCTCGTAGTCAGGCATTACGATCCAAAAGAAACAGATATCCTGGATGAATATTTCAGCAGAGGATTTTATAAACTTTTCGACGTTACTGAAGAATATCTGAGCGGAAGGAATGAAAAGGACTATACCTGCAATGTGCATCCGGATGACCTCGCGGACGCGGAACGTATGACGGATGAGGTCAAGCAGGGAGTGAAGCATACAGAAGGCACGTTCAGGTATATATTTGACAGCGGACAGATCAGATCTATGCGTGTTGAAGCTAATACGGTCAGTCATAATGACGGCACGATAAGCATATATTCGACATTTTACGATGTCACGGATCAGGTGCAGCAGGAGCGCCAGCTGAGAGATGTCATACACAATGTACCGGGAGGCGTATGTCTGTATGAATGGGACGGCGAGAAACTTCACCCGATCATTATAAGCGAGCAGTTCTCTGTGCTTCTCGGAGAGGACGCGTGGGCCCGTATCGACGCGGCAGAAGGGACAAACTACAAAAATGTACATCCTGATGACCTTGCGGGTCTGCAGGAAGAGATAGCGAAGACATTCAAAGCGGGTGGTGAAATAAGATACACCTACAGAGTGTGGAATAAAAAGATCGGAGACTATATATGGCTGAATTTACACGGCAAGATCGTGGAGCAGGAAGATGGCTCTCAGCTCGTGTATGTGATGTACAGCGATATGACGCAGGAGCGCTCGATGGAACAGGACCTCAAGGTCAGAGAGAGAGTCCTTGACTACGCTACGGAAAAAGCCGGGCTGTGGTTCTGGAAGTATGAGCCTGATAACGACCGCGCGTATTTTTCAGGCCGTATAAGAAAAGACTTCAAGCTTCCGGATCATATCGAAGATTTCCCTGAGGCATGGCTGAAGATGGGATTCATCATGCCCGATTATATCGAAACGTATCGCAGGGGCGTCATGAAAATCAAGAACGGCGCTCAGCAGGCCGTATTCGAATCCAAAGTCCGGTTTTTGGACGGCAGCATCCACTGGGGCGAATTCCGTATGACACGTATCCCTGAAGAGGAAGGCGGATCGGATGTCGTCGCGTGCACAGGGCATTTGATAGATTCGGAAAAAATACTTCTTGCTCAGTACGAGCTTGAAAAAGAAAAACCTTCGCTCGGTGAGAACGAGCTTCTGATACACGCTTCGTTTGACCTTGGAACAGGTGAAACGATGGATTATGGATTCACAAACGGCGAGCAGCATCTGGAGCGCGTCTATCGCACATTCAGAGAAGTGGTCGAGCACAGCGCGGAAGGTATAGTTGATAAAAATGATCGTGAAAAATTCCTGCGTATAAATGATGAAAATTATCTGAAGGAACGCATGGAAAATGGCGAGCTGTCACTTTATATGGATCACCGCAGGCGCATGCCGGAAGGCCGTATCATCTGGGTGCGGAATATACTCCATATGACGAATTCTACAGATTCGCACGGGATACTCCTGATTGAATACTGTTATGATATCAATCTTCAGAAGATGGCGGACGAGATCCTGATGTCCACGACGGTCTATGATTATGAACGCATAGCGAGTGTGGATTTCGATTCGGGAGAGATGATACCTTATGGAGCTTTCCGTGATCTGGAGGATAAGGGACCGTTCGTATACAATGATGTCCGCAATGAATATGCATCTGAAAGAGTGGTGCCCGATGACCGTGAGTCCTTTATCAGTAATACGCGGGGTGATGTAGTGACAGAGCATGTAGCGGCAGAAGGCTCTTTCTCGTTCCTTGTTCGCATCAAGAAAGAAGACGGATCGAAAGGTATAGTGAAAACGCGTTTCGTGCCGTACGACGAAGAGCATCACTGCTATATCATGACGCGTACAGATGTCACTGATATGCTGCGCGAAGAAGAGGAAAAAAACGATATACTGCGCGACGCTCTTTATTTGACGAAGCAGGCAAACAACGCGAAGTCGGATTTCCTGGCCTCGATGAGCCATGACATACGCACGCCGATGAACGCCATAGTAGGTATGTGCGAACTCGCGCGTCAGGATGAAAACGACAAGGATCAGGTACACGAAAGTCTTGAGACGATAAGTTCGTCGTCGAAGCTCCTGCTGTCACTGGTAAACAATATACTTGATATGAGCAGGATAGAGAGCGGCAAGCTGATCATGGAGAACAGGCCGTTCAGGATAAAGGAAGAAGTCGATATCGCTACGCGGGGCTGCATCGGTATGGCGCATAAAAAAGGACTGGAATTCAATATCGATATAGACATCAGTCATGATTACTGCATAGGCGATATAGGACGTATTCACAGTGCGGTCGATAATCTGCTCTCAAACGCGGTGAAATATACGCCTGAGGGAGGGAAAATACATTACAGCATCTCCGAAAAGAAATCGGGGAAACCGGGAATAGGCCTTTACCGCTTTACGGTCACTGACAATGGAGTCGGGATAAGCAAGGATGAGCAGAAGGACCTGTTCGAGCCGTTCTACCGTGCTGAAAGCGGGCCGAACACTCATATAGAGGGGACTGGGCTGGGCCTGTCGATATCGAAAGCCATAGTCGATCTTATAGGCGGTACTATATCTGTCAAGAGCGCAAAGGGCAGGGGAAGCACATTCGTCATAGAGCTCCCGCTGAAATTCGCTGAGGACGAAGCTGACGCTGATATCACAGCAAAGGAAAAGGATCCAGAGTCATGGCGCGACCTGACCGGTCTTCGTGTGCTCATATGTGAAGATCATCCTGTAAACAGAAAAGTGGCTGAGCGCATACTGGAGCGCGCCGGCGCGGAGACTGACTCTGCCTGTGACGGACGTGAGGGAGCTAAGATCTTCGCGGATAGTGAGGCAGGGACGTATGACGCGATACTTATGGATATCCGCATGCCTGTGATGGACGGGTATGAAGCCACGCGAGCCATTCGGAGCAGCGGGCATCCGCAGGCGGAGACTATCCCGGTGATCGCGATGACTGCTAACGCTTTTGCTGAAGATATGAAGAAAAGCAAAGAGGCCGGTATGGACGCTCATTTCGCGAAGCCTATAGTTCCCGATGAGCTGTGCCATGCTATACTCGAATGTATAAAGGAGAAAAAGGAATGCAAATAAGGGCCGCTGAAGAAAAAGATCTGAACGCGATCGAGAAAATATTCGATGATATACACGATGCCGATGAGAGCGGCGCGCTGACTGTCGGATGGACGCGGGATGTATATCCGACGCGTGAGACCGCGATGGCAGCGCTGAGCGCCGGGGAGCTTTTCGTGATTTCAGACGGCGGCGATATCGTTTGTTCAGGTATAATCAATCAGCAGCAGGTAGATGTATATGAAGG
>CALDNM010000064.1 GCA_937915045.1 uncultured Clostridia bacterium | reverse complement strand
GGACTTCCTCGAAGAATCGATCCAGTCGACACTGCTCTTCAATAGTTTTGTCGGAGGAGCGGCTGTGATCGCGCTGATCGACGACAGTGTAGAGGCGCTTCGGATAAATGAGAGATACTATGAGGTTCTGGGCACAGACAGCGAGGAATACAATACAGACAGGCCGCATTTCCTGGAAAGGTTCGATGACGAGAACCGGAAGCTGTTCATGGATATGCTCCATAAAGCTATAAAGAGCGGACACGAGGAAAAGTGTGTGATACACAGCGATCCATATCAGGAGGGCGGGAAAGACCTTTATACTCTCGCGAGGGTACGTTTCCTTACGCAGAGAGTCGAGGAATACATTTTCTATCTGGAGATAGAGGATGTACGCGAGCTGAAAGAAATGATGATCCCGAAATGACAACGGGTATTATGACGCTGCATTGACAATCAAGGGCATGGACGTATATAATAAAAAATACGGTAAATACGATTTCAACCTCGGGAGGTCACATATATGATGGATGAAAAGACACTTAAAAATATTTCAAAGTGGGAAAGCGAAAATAAGCTTCTGTCCGGACTCAAGGTAAATCTGACAAAGTATCAGAGACTGAAGGACAAGAAAAACACAGATAATAAAGAAAAAATGAACGCGCTCGGCGAGAAGATATCAAACACGCTGGACGATAATAAATGGATGAAGCTCGACTGGAAAGAGGTCAAGAGGAGCAAGGGCGCTCTTGAAGAAGGCATCGAGAAAGTCGACAAGAAGATCACAGACAGAAAGAGAAAACTCAAGCAGCATGGCGTAGGAGACAAGGAAGCTACTGGTCTCGTAAGCGACAGGACTACACCTGACAGACCGACGAGAGACTGGTCGAAAGAACAGGGCGAGTGCGAAGTAGATAAGATATATTACAACTGGGCATATGGCGAGATGAAGGTCGTCAAGATGGAAGATGATTATATCTACATGATGATGCTCGACAAGAAGGGCTGCAGACACGAATGGGAAGGCCGCAACAACGTCATCATCGAGATGGAGGACGGAAGCCTTGAAGAGGTCAAGGAATACGCGATCGATTCGATAGGCAGGAGCCTGTTCCCTGATAAGAAGGACGTCAAGATCCTTGATAAGAAGAGATCACATAAGTTCTTTGCTTAG
>CALDNM010000063.1 GCA_937915045.1 uncultured Clostridia bacterium | reverse complement strand
GTCAGGCAGCCGGGATCAGGTGAAAATGACCCGATCTGCCCCTAAAAAGCCTCTTTGAAAGAGTGTCAAACCCGCAACCTCGCAAGTTTCAATGTAGAATTTTCATATTTGCCGATTGTTCCATTGCAAACTAGAATCGCAGTATGATTTTAAGAGGAAAGCCCGCGCTCACGCAGGCCGACCTAAATTATGAGGTGGCTCTGCACGGCCATATATCGGCTCAGTGCTGCCGGAGCAGAGCGATCGAGTTTTTTGGACATTTTCAAAAACGATTTCCAATAAAAAATGGTGAGCCATGCGGGATTCGAACCCGCGGTCTTCGCCTTCGGAGGGCGCTACTCTATCCGGCTGAGCTAATGGCTCCCATAAAATACTCAAGTATTATAACACGGCTGGCCCTATCATGCCAATCCAATAACCCATATCCGATGAAAATGCAATTGGCAAATCGGAAGAAATATGCTATAATAAGCGTCGACGCGCGAAGAGAATAAAAGCGCGCCGCGACGATATGCGCCACTAGCTCAGCTGGATAGAGTCGCGCACTACGAATGCGAAGGTCGAGGGTTCGAATCCCCCGTGGCGCACCATAAAACTCGGAAGCCTCATGGCTCCCGAGTTTTATTTCAGCAAGAATTTATTTTGCTATAAAGCGATAGCTTTGTTTTAAGCAGCTTTTCTTTCCCGCGCGCCTTCTTCCGCGAGCACTGTCTCCTCCGCGCTTTCTTCGCCCTTTTCGAATATCTGCACCGCTATGCCGGCTACTATGACAACGAGTCCGGCAAGTGAGAACAGCGAAACTTTTTCACCCAGTATGAGATATCCGAACACGAGTGTAAGGAATGGTGTGATGTAAGCGAGTATCGATATCTTCGCGGTATTCCCGTTTTTGAGGGCCTTTGCCCAGAGCATGCAGCCTACAGCTATAGGGAATATGCCTACATACGCGATCCCCGCTGTCTGAACGAGATCAAGAGGCTCGAAACCATCCATGATCGGGACACAGATCGCCGACATTACTGCTGACGTGTACATATATACTGTCATACTGATCGTATCGTCGTAATGCTCCCTTTTATTGATGACGCAGTACAGGCCGTAGCCGACAGCACCCAGAACGCAGCATACGACTCCTCTTACGCTCGTCAGCTGCATCGTGAATATATGCCCCTGTGTAGCCACGAGTACCACACCGAAAAACGCGAGCAGAGCGGCCGCGCATTTGCGCGCCGTGATTTTTTCTTTCAATATTATGCATCCAAACACGATCGTCATGATAGGCCAGAGATAATTGATGATGCAGGCGTCCTGCGATTTCATCGTCTCGATCCCCAGATAATATAAGCCATTCGTCGCGAACACGCCGATCGATCCCATGAATATCATTTTTATATAATCCTTGATCGAATAAGCGCGCACTTTCGCTCCGAGTTTTTTATACGCGCACACTGCTGTCAGCGCGAGACCTCCAAATGCTGACGCCACGCACAGGAATTCGAAGCTTCCTACACCCTGCACGAGCAGTTTGACTGCCGGCGCGAGCGTGCCAAAAAAAACTATAGCGATCGCAGCGTAAAAATATGATTTTCTCAACGGTTTTCCCTCTCTTTTAGATATGCTTCTTCTTGTTGCTGAATAAAATATAAACCCTGGAGCAACTCCAGGGTCAATACTTTTTTAGAAAAACTTTATTATTTTTTTATTCGCTTAAGATGCGCTCGTATATCCAGTATGTGATTCGTCTTGTCTATGTCCAGAAGCTGCAGTCCGATCTCGTCCGCGACGATCATATCTGTCTCCCTGCCGTTCTTCCCGAGCCATGAAAACAGCGAAGAAAAATCGAGTTTTCCACGCTCTTCACGGCCGATGAAACACGCGTATTCTCCCGCGGGGAATTCAAGGAGTTCAGCTTCATTCGAGCTCTCAAACATATGGTCATCAAACTTTATAAATTCCGCTTCTTTGACGAAGCATCCTTTTTCCGCTTCGCTCACATCCATCAGGAACCCATAATGCCTCTTCATGATGCCGTATACTTCCTTATACGCGACCATAGCCTCATCGAGCTTCTTATGATAATCCTGTCCTTCAGTATTCCACCCGCACAGGGCCTTCGACGCTTTGAACCGTTTCACTTTTATCGTGTCCGACGGCACGGCTTCGTGAAGGATCTCA
>CALDNM010000062.1 GCA_937915045.1 uncultured Clostridia bacterium | reverse complement strand
TGACACCCTTTGCATCTGTCTTTGTCATAAGTGATATGCGCCATTTTTTCTCCTTCCTGATTCCTTCTTTTTATATGTCATATACATATATACAAGCACATTATATGGGTCGTGATGCCTTTTGTCAAGAGTTTATGTATACTTAAATAATTTCAATTTGCCATTTCTGCGTTGATTGGCTGATTTATAACGTTTATTAACTAATTTAGTTCTCATTTATCTCAATTACCCGTAGCAGTACCTCGTTGACGTATACATAAATACATATTTGAAAAATTCGCCGAATTTGCTTGTTTGATATACAACGATATGGTATATTTGTTAAAGGAAATGAAAGGAGGACATATCTATGAAGAAAATGCTGGAGGGAGTCCGCGTACTGGACATCACACAGGCATACAGCGGCCCATGCTGCTGCATGCATCTCGCCGATCACGGCGCGGAAGTGATAAAAGTCGAAGCACTGCAGGGAGAGCAGTCAAGGACATGGACCCCATTCAAGAATAACTGCAGCGGTTATTTCTCATATTTGAACAGAAACAAAAAAGGTATCGCCCTTGATCTTAAATCAGAAGAAGGGAAAGAAGCGCTGAGACGTCTGATCAAAGAATCTGACGTTGTCGTAGAAAACTTCAGAGTAGGCACTTTCGCGAAGCTCGGTTTTCCGTACGAAACACTTAAAGAAATCAATCCGCGTATCATATACGGATCTATTTCCGGATTCGGTCTCACGGGACCGATGGCAAACAGAGCCTGCTATGATATAGTTGCTCAGGCCGAAAGCGGCATGATGAGCATGTGCGGATATCCGGACAGAGACCCTGTCAAGGTCGGCCCTTCGATCGCCGACAGCTACTCAGGTACATATCTCGCTCTAGGCATAATGATGGCCCTTTACAAAAGAGAGATGACAGGAGAAGGCGCGCGCATCGATGTCGCTATGCTCGATACGATGTTTTCCACCATGGAAAACCACGTTATGGAATACACGATGCTCGACGAGCATCCTGAAAGAACAGGAAACTCGGATATGACATCACCGCCGTGGGATCTTCTCCACGCAAAGGACGGGCTTTTCGTAGTCGCCTGCGGTACTGAAGTATTCTGGCAGAGCTTCTGCGATGTCATGGGCCGTGAAGATCTCAAGACAGATCCTAAGTACAGCACTATGTACGAGAGAAGCAAACATTATATCGGTGACCTCAAAGACACCATCGAAGCCTGGACGACGACAAAGACCCTTGACTATCTCGAGGATGCTATCGTAAAAGCCAGGATACCGTTCGGCAGAGTGCGCACGCTCGCTGACTGCGCGGAGATGGATCAGATAAAAGAGCGTAACATGATGTGGGACGTATACGATCCTGATGCCGGAGAAATCATCCGCATGCCGGGAAGTCCTATCAAGATACATGGCGAAGATGACAATGTATCGTGCGCGGCGCCGACTCTCGGTCAGGACAATTACAAAGTCCTGCGCGATATCGCCGGTTACTCCGCTGAAGAAATAGATAAAATGCGAGCCGACGGTTCGATTTTATAAAACTTCCAAACATATAGTTTAATAATCCACCAATCAATCAAAAAGCGACTCGCCCGAGGGACATTCTCCCCGGGCGAGTTTCTTTAGAAAACGCGCGCCGGGGATCTTTCACCCTCAGCGCGCGGCCTCTTTGTTGATACATGTTATTAAATAAGTTATATAGTTATGTTTTAAGTTATCTTATGTTATTTGACCGAAGACCTGTAACGACGATGCTGATCACGTATTTCATCATACAGTCCTTCTTCCGTCCCTAGACGGCCGATGATCTCCGCCATCGCCATGCCCGCGTCCATTATCGACTTATACGCGCCATCGGACTTGAGCAGCTCGCTGAATCTCTTTGTATGTACAGCCGGATGCTCATCCGATATCGACATATACGGATGGAAGCAAGGTATCTTCTGATCCACGTTTCCGATATCGCTGGATCCGTCATAAGCTTCGTTCACTTCGTACTGTATCCCAAGTGAATCGAATACCTCACATACGAGTTTCCGCGAGACCGGGTTGCGATAAAGATCCGCGTAAGTCTCATATACCTGTTTCTGCTCTGCTGTCGCTCCCGTCATCAGCTCAGCGCCTCTCAGCGCGTCATCAGATATCGCGTTCAGCTCCTGCAGTTCCTTCATAGTCTTTGCTCTGTAATAATAGTTCAGCACAGTTTTGTCCGGGACTATGCCCGGCATCGTACCGCCGTTCTCAACTACACCATGCAGCTGTGACATCGAAGGCAGATGCTGCC
The DNA here is from genome assembly GCA_937915045.1 of uncultured Clostridia bacterium. Lineage (GTDB taxonomy): Bacteria > Bacillota > Clostridia > Peptostreptococcales > Anaerovoracaceae > JALCRY01. The sequence goes on along the minus strand of CALDNM010000062.1, from coordinate 14,862 downwards.
TCCTCATATCCATCGCGTCCATGTACAGCCTCGCCGCGTTGAGCGCGTTTATCCCTTTTTCAGGAGCGTCGCTCGCGTGACTTGCTTTTCCGCGGAACGTGATAAGCCTGTCATTGCATGCCAGAAAACCGCTGTCAGGGACAGTATCCGGTCCCATATGTGTCATGATCCCGAAAAGATGATCGTTGAAAGCGCCCTGCTTATCGAGGAGGACCTTTCCTCCCGGATATTCTTCTCCGGGCGTACCGATCAGCTCGACGCGGAAAGGCATTTCCGGGAACACGTCATCGACGCATGCCGCGGCAAGGAGGCTCGCGGCCGCGCTCAGGCAGTGCCCGCACGCGTGTCCCAGTCCCGGCAGAGCGTCAGTCTCGCAGAACAGCGCTGCCGCCGGCAGACTGCTGTCCCCTTTCGACGCTTTGAATGCGCTTTTGACGCCAAGCCAGTCTTTCTCTATTTCATATCCTTTCCCGGCAAGATATCCGGTGATCAGATCAGCGGCTCTGCTGTTATCGAGTCCGACTTCCGGATCATCCGCCATATGGTCGGATATTTCCCTGCATTCCTCGAAATGAGCTTCAGCTGATTTTTTCAGTCTTTCAACAGTATCCTTGTCCATTTTAGTTCCCCAGCTTTTCTTTCAGGACTCCGCCCATTATCTGGCAGGCTTCTTCTATGACCTCTTCGCTCGGTGTCGAGTAGCACACTCTGAACGCGCTTCCCTTCACAGTATCCGGATCGCTCGAGAATCCGAACGACGGCACTACGCCCACATTGGCCTTGATGAGCTCATCCCACGTCTCGTCAAGATCGATCGACTCAGGTACCTTGACCCATGCGAAGATGCCGCCCTGCGGCTTGATGACATGACATCCTTCAGGGAAATATTTTTCAACGCAGCTGACGAACCATTCTGCTTTCTTCTTGTAGAACTGTCCGACTTCTCTGCAGTGTTTTTCTATATCATTGTTCTTCATATAATTCGCTACCGTCAGCATGACCGGTACCGACTGCACGCCGGCATTGCCCTGTGACATTTCGAGGAAAGGTCTGAGATCCTTATTGCATACGAAGAATCCGATACGCATTCCTGAAGAAACGATCTTTGAAAGCGAAGCAGCATATACTACCCTGCCGTCCGTATCCATCTTCTTTATCTCTGTCGCGAAATTTCCATCGAAGCTGAGACGCGAATACGGATCATCCTCATAGATCATGAAGTCGTATTTCTGCGCGATCTTATAGATAGCTCTGCGCTTCTCATCGGAAATAGTTATGCCTGTAGGATTGCTGAACGACGGGCAGAGATACAGGAATTTCGTCTTAGGATTCTCGCTCGCCTTTTTGTCGAGGTCATCGATATCTATACCTGTCTCATCCATCTTCACGCCGACGATCTTCGCGCCGACCATCCTTGCGGCGTTCTGGATCCCCGGATAAGCAAACTGCTCAGTCAGGATCACATCGCCTTCATTGCAGAAAGTGTTTGCCATGTTGTCCATGCCGTGTCCGCTTCCCGGAAGCATCTCGATAGCTTCATTAGTCAGATCGAATCCCCTCTCTGTGAGCCATTTTTCTATCTGTTCTATGCAGTCGTCCATGCCCTGATAAGGACCATACGCGAGAGCGACATTGCCGTTGTTCTCATACATATCACGACTTGCTTCAGCGATCTCCTTAAGTGGAAATGTCTCAGGCGATGGCTCGCCGATCGACAGATCCAGGAATTCCGGATGATCGCACGCATACATGAAAATTTTTCTTATCGCCGTAGGGTGCGCGTTCTGCACCTGATCCGCTAATTTATATTTCATACTTTTTGTTTCCTTTCTTTTACACTCTGGATCAATTATCCAGTCTTTCTTCATCAGCTTCTGTTTTCAGTTTTTCATATATAAAGAACGGGAATCCGATAAGTATCAGAAGGAATCCATACATTACGTATTCGGCCCCCGATCCGTATATCGTGTAGATACTGTAGGCAAACGCCAGTAAAGATATACACGAGCACTTCAGGAAATTACCTATGCTGAACGGTCTTATCTTCTTGCCCGAAAGCACGATCTCGCTCGCCGCTCCGAACGCGTAAAACACGAGGAACGACATGACCGCGAGCAGCACGAAGAAGTTATAAAGGTTTCCTTCGTGTGTGAAGAAGGCAAGCAGCATGATGAATGTCATCAATATGCCGTTTATGATAAGTCCATTCACAGGAGTACCTGTTTTTTCATTTATCTTGGCCATAGGCCCCGGGAACAGATGGAGATCTCCAAGCGAGTAAGCTATCCTGCCCGCGCTGTTGACCCATGCTCCCACACATCCGAATGAAGATATGAACGCGGCTATCGCCACGAACGCTCCCGCTCCGTATCCGCCTGTCGCTTTTCTCATGATGTCAGCGAACGGCGACTGGCTCGCAGCCAGTGACTGCTGATCCATATTGCCTGCCGCAAGTATGAGCAGAGCTATATATATCACCAGTATCGCAAGCGTCCCGAACATCGTAGCTTTTCTTATGATGCTCTTTTCCTTGACTTCTCCCGCGTTGACGCAAGCTCCCTCGAATCCTATGAAGGACCAGAGGCAGTAAGCTATCGCCACAGGGAACCCCGAGAAACCTGTTTTGGCTGTGCTCGACACAGTCGTAAAATTCGAACTGTCGAAATGCATAGCCGCTATCACGATGAATACGATGATAGGAAGTATCTTCACTATAGTCACGACGAGATTCATGATGCCCGCTTCTTTGACTCCCTTGATATCAAGCAGAGTATAGAACCAGAGCACAGCCAGCGTCAGTCCGTATTTAAGGAAGCCGTCAGTCGCGAGTACAGGGAAGAAATATGAAAGATAATTCAATCCTCCCAGTATTATCGCGCCGTTCGCTATCCAGCATCCGCACCAGTACGACCAGCCTACCATGAAAGCGGGCAGCGGCCCGAACGCGTCCTTCGTGTTCACGATAGCAGATCCCGTGACAGGATTCCCCTCACTCATTTTCACGAATGTCCACGCAAGCAGCAGTGTACCTATACCTGCGGCCGCCATGCCCAGGACCCCTACAGCAGGGCTGGCAAGCTGTGCCAGCCCCTGCGGAGCCATGAAGATACCCGTACCGAGCATCTGTCCTATGACAATGGCTGTTGTAGCCCATAGACCCAGTTCCCTTTTCAGTTTACGTTTACCATCATAATCTTCCATAATACCGTTCTTTCGTCCGTTAAGTTAAATCTTATTCTTCTTCGTTTACCATTTTCTTAGCTCTCATCCTGACGAAGATCGTCGTGACAAGGCCTATCACGCACATAGCTACGAGGAACATGAATATGTAGTTGTATCCGCCGTTGCCCATCTTGTCGAGCCAGCTTCCGAACATAGTCGCCATGAACGCGTCAGGCAGATACCCTATGATCGAAGCAAGACCTACCGCGGTGCCCATGACGGCAGCCGGGATCTTGATCTCTGAAGCTATTGAGAAAATTATACCATATAGTCCGAGTCCGAAGAGTCCAGGCAGCAGTGTGTAGAAACTCACGAAGCCTATGCCAGCGCTCGCCGGTATCGCAATTACTCCAGCGAACAGAGCCGCAAGAATAGCAAACAGGAATATGAACCACTTCGCTGTCGATTTGATCAGCTTATCAGCTATGAATCCCGATAACGGAGCTACTATGTAGAATATGTATTGTCTGATTATAGTAAGTGTGCCTGAGCTTTCAGCCGAAAGTCCCTTTACATCCGTGAGATACGGTGTGAAGTAACTCGTGCTCGAATATACAGCATAACCGCAGAATACGATTATAGCGAATGCCCATACAGCAGGGTTCTTCAGAAGTGAACCGACCTGCGAGATATGGAACTGGCTTGCTTCATCTTTAGCCGCGAGCCTTTCTTCCTTATCGTTCTTGAGGAATATCCCTACGAGCAGTGCCGCGATCCCTGTCGCGCAAGCGTAGATGATAACTGCCCAGAAGAACTTATCATGCATAGTTGCTCCCATGCCTCCGATCTTGAGACCGATAGCGCTGACAACAGCTCCTGTGATACCGTTCATCATGTAGTACAGTCCGAACATCATGCCCTGCTCATCCTCATCAGCTACCAGCCTGAGAGTTTTGAACAGTGAATCCCAGAAAAGGAATGTAGTCGTCACTGAGAAAAGTGCCCATATAATAAGTGCAAGTACATATGATCCCATAGTGAACGCGAATATCAGCGTCAGGATCGTCGTCATTATCAGCGACGCGATAATACATTTTTTAGTATTATATTTGTCGGCTATGATGCCTCCCGGTATATACAGGATCATATTCCCGATCGTATACGCCGTCGTGAGAAGGCCGAGCTGAGCGTTCGATATTCCCATCGCGCCCATCTGCCAGTCGTAAAAGACATATCTGACATAAGGAATCAGATATATAGATCCGCCCGCGACTCCGAGTGCCAGGATCTGTATGATTTTATTGCCTCTGCTTGTATGCTCCATATTGTTCTCCTTTCATACAACAAACAAGTATCGTGTATCCGGCTTTCCAATAATATAAATATTCTGTCAGTCGTTATTTAGAGTATACATATATCCATGTGCTTTGTCAAATACATTTATCTTGTAGTAATGTTGATTTCATGCCGTTTTGTTATTTCAATGCTTTTTATATGACATTTTGCCAGTTTTTATGTATTTATGTATACGCATTGATAATGAGTATATTTTATGACTTGCTATCGTCTAAAAAACATGGTATATTTTTTGTGTACAATTAAAACAGAATAGGAGTTGATGTCAAAATGTCAGAACATTCACTGAGTACACAAGTCTCTCAGGAGATTTTAAGAAAAATAAGATCGGGTGAAATAGAGGGCGACACACTGATCACCGAAGCGATGATATGCGAAACATCCGGGCTTTCGCGTACACCGGTAAGAGAAGCTCTCATCGGCCTCCGCGCAAACGGCGTACTGGAAAAAGTCCCGAACAAAGGATACCGCGTCAAACAGATGGACGAAAAAGCAAAGAACGATATCTACATCGTCCTCGCTTATCTCGACGCCCTTGCTGCCAGGCTCGCGATCAACAAGATGACCGAAGAAGATTATCTCAAAATGTCGGAGCTCATCGATCTTATCGACATTTCGATAAAGTACAGGAACTTCGCGAATTACCAGGAACAGCAGGAAGCGTTCCACAGCGTGTATATCGAAAGATCCGGAAACGAGGCGCTCAAACACAGCCTCGACCAGATAAAAGAATCAGTGCCGAGATACACGTATTTTTCAAACGATGAAGACAGGCTGTTCGCGATCTGCGCAAGCACGAACAACGAACACCGTGAGATACTGCAGCTGCTGCGCGACCACAAAACAGAAGAGGTCACCCAGTATCTGATCTATACGCACTGGCAGACAAAATACGAAGACGCTATTTGATGATCATCCGAAATATCCAGCGCCTTCCACGTCGAGACTTATCGAGACCTGTTTTGTCATGGTATAATTTTTCAGGCCTTCAAGTCCAAGCTCTTCTGCAATGCCACTGAGTTTCATCGCGGAAGCCGGCGCTTCAAAAGCACTGAGATGATAATTATTAACGTATATGCTTCCGGCATCGAGGGCGCGCGCCACTCGCAGCGCTCTCGCGCCGTCTGATGTGAATATCCCGGCGGCCAGCCCGTATACGGTGCTGTTCGCCTTTTTTATCGCGTCCTTTTCATCGGAAAAGCTCTGGATAGTGACTACCGGCCCGAATATTTCTTCACGCGCGATCTTCATATCTTCCGTCACATCCGCGAAAACCGTCGGCTCGATAAAATACCCATTGCTGAGAGCGCCATCTTCCGCGCGCCTGCCGCCGCACATGAGTCTCGCCCCTTCATTCTTTCCCGCTTCGATATATGACAGGACATCTTCCATATGCTTTCGGCTCACCATCGGCGCGATCTTTGAATCTCTGTCGCTTCCCGGGCCCACTTTAAGTCCAGCGGTCAGCTTCGTGAATCGTTCAGTAAATTCTTCATAAATGTCTTCCTGTATCATGAATCTGCTTCCGGCCGTGCACGTCTGCCCCGCGTTCAGGAATATCGCCGCGCCGCCGTGATCCAGTGCCGCTTCCATATCGGCGTCATCGAACACTATGAACGGGGACTTCCCGCCAAGCTCAAGAGTCACAGGCTTAAGATTGCTCTCGGCACTTGCGGTCATTATTTTTCTCCCGACATTCGTGCTGCCTATAAATGTGACTTTATCTACTTTATCGCTGTGTGAAAGTATCTCTCCAACTACACTGCTGCTTCCGGTCACGAGGTTCACCGATCCTGCCGGCATCCCGGCTTCTTCGAATATCTCGAACAGTATCACTGCCGAAAGAGGTGTTATCTCTGACGGTTTCATAACAAGAGTGTTCCCCGCCGCCAGGATCTGAGCCGCGTACTGACACGCGATATAGAACGGATAATTCCATGGCACTATAAGAGCGCACACCCCGAGAGGTTCTCTTATAGTCATCACATGCAGTTTTTCATCATTATCGAACGTCTGCCCGCTCAGAGCTCCGCATATCGAAGCCATAGCTCTGAAAAGAGCCGCTCCGCCGTCGACGTCCACTTCTGAATCTGAAAGTATCTTCCCCTGGTTCAGCGTCTCCGCGCGAACTATCTCATCTTTCTTTTCTTCGATAAGATCAGCTATGCGGTTCAGCATCCTGCTGCGCGTCCCCGGATCCATCGAGCGCCACTCGCTCCCTCTGCGCGCTTCTCTATGCGCGGCGTTTATAGCTTCCTCTGTTTCATCAGCATCCGCTTTAGTCATTTCTTCAATTATATTCCCGGTTGCGGGATCTATGATCTCACTCGTTTCTCCCGATTTTGATATTCTCCATTCGCCGTCTATATACATCTTTTTCATTATGCTTCTCCATTACAAAAAATAAAATACTGTGTTGACTATAAAATACAGTACGCCGATTTTAAAGTCAATCAAAAGTCAGTCGCTTACTTTTCTGTTATGCACTGAGCGAGACAGTTATATAATTTCTCCGGCTCTATCGGTTTCGAAAGATGCGCGTCCATCCCTGCCGCGCGGCTGGCGTCCATATCCTCTTCAAAAGCGTTCGCGCTGAGAGCTATGATCGGCAGCACTGAATCCGGCCTGTCAAGAGAACGGATCCTCTTCGTGGTTTCAAGTCCATTCATCACAGGCATGCGGATATCCATCAGTATAGCGTCGAAATGCCCTACAGAAGACTGTGTGAAAATATCGAGCCCGGCGCGTCCGTTTTCAGCAAGAGTCACTATGCAGCCTTCCTTCTCAAGCAGCCGCTCGCCTATGACCGCGTTTATTTCGTTGTCTTCACACAGAAGGATGTTCTTCCCTCCAAGATCCGATGCCTCACGCGCTTTTCTGCGTTTTTCGCACGATTCTTCACTTACTGTCCTGTATTTGTACGGGAATGTTATTATGAATTTCGAACCTACTCCCATCTTGCTTTCGACTCGTATATCTCCTCCCATAGCCCTGGCGTTCTCTCTTGCAAGAGCAAGGCCGAGCCCGGTACCCGGCACTTCCGATGAATAAATATTTTCCTCCTGCGCGAACGATGTGAATATCCTGCCGAGGAATTCCTCACTCATACCGCACCCGTCATCTTCGATCACTATCTCGTCAGTCGAAGTCGTATCGTCATGTTTCACATTATGGATAGAAACCGTGACGTGTCCGCCTTCGCCGGTAAACTTGTACGCGTTATTCAGTATATTCATCAGCATGCGCTGAGATTTCAGCACGTCTACGTAATATTCTATAGTATTCACCTTATCCAGGCCTGGCGTAATAAAAGTAATGTTTTTTTCTGCCATTGCTGGTTTTATCATGTCTATACACGGCTGCATCACATCTATCGGTGACACCCATCTGCATGACAAGTTGAACTTCCCGCTTTCGATGCGGCTCATATCCAGTATATCGTTGATGATACCAAGAAGATACTCACTTGAGTTCCGTATCTCATGAAGATCACTTTCGATGCCGGTGTTGCCTTTCGTTTCATCGAGAGCGAGAGAAGTCAGACCAGTGATAGTATTTATCGGGGTCCGTATATCATGGCTCATGTTCGCGAGGAATTCGCTCTTCGCGCGGTTCGCGCTCTCCGCTTCATCCAGCGCGCGCCGCAGTTCTTCCTTCTGCTCCTGCTCTTCTTTGAACATATCCGTCACATCACGACATACAAGTACTATATCATCATGCGTATCATCCAGATAAAATGTCCTTATCCTTTTGCGAAGAGAAGAGCCTCCGGGACCTGTGCAGCGATAATCGATATACGTGTCCGATGTACTGTCGAGCCATTTCTTCAGTTTCTCCAGATCAAAAAGATCCGAGAATGTTTTACGGTCATTTTCAAAGATCTCATCCAAAGGCGTGCCCTTCAGTATAGTCGTGAAATCCATCTCCTTCTCGAGAAAGCGATGTCTCCCGTCGATACCCTTATGTTCGACAACAGCCTTGCCGGTAGTGATATTGACCCTTACGATATATTCGATCTCTTCGTCGATCATGCTGTCATTCGTCTGCCGGTCTTTCCTCTTACGATCGATATCTCTGACTATAGTATTGGCAAGTATATCGCCTGTTTCAATATCCTTAGTTGCGAGATATGTCGCGTTCATCCAGTGCAGACTTCCGTCATCAGCGAAGCTCCTGTATTCTATCTCATTCTCAAAAAGGCCTCTTTCAAATCTGCTGATCACATTATCTCTGTCCATGAATTGTGAAAAGCGTTTTCTGTCATTCACATCAGGTATAAGCGGCATAGTCTTCGAAATGACGTCTTTGCTGGATGTTCCAAACCCGACCGTTCTGTACTTATCGACCTTATCACTGTATTCTGTCATAATGTCCTTCGTCGCGTTATATGTACCGAATATGACGCTGTCTCTTTCCAGCACCTGCATCCTGTTCCTGGCCTGCTCATACTGCATTTTAAGGACAGCGTTGGTTCTTTCAAGTTCTTCACGAGCGTTCATGACCTCATCGAATTCCGTATAGCTCCCATATACCGTCACAGTATTCCCCTCACGTTTTGCTACGGCGATCACCATATGGAACCAGCGGTATCCGCCATTCTCACATAGTATCCTGTGATCGAGATACTCTTTGTCACTTCCTCGGGCTAATCTGTCTATGACCTTTTTGACAGCCGGCATATCGTTCGGATGCACAAGACGCATGAAATCGTCCCCCGCTTTCGCTTTACGCCTTTCACGCGGCTCTCCGATAAGACGATAATACCCTTCGTTCATATACATCTGTTTCGCGTGCCCGTCTTTTATCTCATATATCCCTATCCCTGTCGGAACGAGATCCATCAGCTCACGCTGCATTATATTTTTTTCATATTCCTTTGTCTCATCTGTGACATAAAAAACATATGAATCCCTGCCGTTCCACTTTAGTGATCTGCCTCTTATCATGTAGTAATTACCGTTGCCGGCATAATGTTTATGAAAGTCGGTGTATTTTTCATCAGTAAGAGAAGCAATCTCCTCTCTGTTCAGCAGGAAGCTGCTTTCAGGCAAAACATCAAACATGAATTTCCCGACAACCTCTTTCTCATTCGAAATACCGTATATACTGCGCATAGCGCCGTTCATGTATAAAATACGGCGCGATTCTCTTTCAGCCGCGAAGACACCGTCCGCCGCGTCCTCCACGACACTTCGGTAAAGAGCGGATTCCTCAGGCGGCTGCAGGAACACGCAGTAATACACAGGGCAGCCATCCTCTTCCCTGATCATGCTGCCGGATACGTTGATCCACTGCAGCGACATATCCTTTTTGATCGTCCTGTACGCGAAACTGGCTGCCTGCCTCTTTTGTGCCGTCTCATTGATGATCTTCATGCAGCGCTGAAGGTCGGGCGGATATACCGTCGCTTCAAAGAAATCTGTTCGCGCCATCATCTCTTCCAGTTCATTTCTCCGGTATCCGAGCATCGAAATAAGACCGTCACTGATATACTGACATTGCAGTTTGTCTTCTATCCTGAACACCGCCGATCCTCCCGGCAGCTCATTCATGATGCTGTCGAGCATGAACTCCTTATCGCGTTCCCCGCTGACATCGAGATAATTGCAGTAGAAATACCTCTCCCCGTTTTCAATTTTAAGGGATGCGCTGACACGTACCCATATCCAGTCACCTCTGCCCTTGCGGAGCCTGTATATCTCATTTAGTTCATCACCGCTCCGGATAAAATCATCTATCGCCTTTCGCACATATGCCACGTCATCGGGATGCACTCCCGCGCATATGTCATCCCCGTATTTTTCCGCACACTCGTCATAACTCATTTCTATCATACCGAGCAATGCTTTGTTCACAAGTACGAGCTTGAGACTCCCGTCATCCTGTACCCTTACTTTGGCAAGTCCGATCGGCATACTGTCCACGACATTCTGGTATCTTTCCTGCTCGGTTTTTAATATTCTCTCAGCCTTTTTCTGCTCTGTGATATCTGAAACGATGGACGCCATAAGATAAGTGCCGGACGCGTCCTGCCTGATAGCTGACAATCTGCGTTTCATGCAACGCTGTTCCTGTCCCGGCCGATTGAAAGTGTATTCTACTTCGGCCGGCTCACCTGACTCCAGCGATTTCTTTATCGCGGCGCCTGTACTATTCCAGTCTTCTTCAGAAGTGATGGTTTTATCGACGGCATGCATATTGTTTTCATAATCTTCCCGGCTCATTCCAAGATATTCAAAGAATGTATTATTCGCGTATATCAGGCTTTCCTGCCCGTCTTTAACGCGTATGAGAGATATACTGCTTCCTATGTTGTCGGAAATAAGTTTTATATTCGTGAAATTTTCTTTTTCCGCCGTGATATCCTCAAAAAAGCACAGATAACTGTCGTGATCATACACCAGAACCGGGCAGATGCTCAGTCTCGTCCAGACGATCTCTCCGTCTTTCCTGACCATGCGGAATTCCTTACCGGCGACTTTGCCGTTATTTAGAAGCGTTTCTGTATTTTCCCGATCTATATTAATATCTTCAGGGAAAATAATGTCCTCATTACTGCGAATGATCCCCATGTATTCGGCCGGCTTATAACCCACCATATGGAAAAAGCGTCATTGAGGAACAGGGGCTCTTTAGTTTCTCTGTCAAAGACCCCGACTCCGCATGGCACGTCAAAAAATAAATTTTCTATATCTTCAAGGCTGTATCTGATCTGACTACCCATTGCCATATACTTACCCTCCCCTGTCGTTTACATATCTATTCTGCACCCTGCTTCACTTGAAAACAAGCCTTTTCTTGTCTTTATACATTTCTTCATCCGCCAGTTTGATGATACGCTCAGCGTCTTCCATATCGGAGCACATCCCTGCAGCGATACCAATGCTGGCCGACAGAGTGAACGGCTCATCGCATCCCCTCATTGCCTCGTCGATCTCTTCATATACAGCCGCTTTTAGTTTTTCGGTTTCTTCCGGAAGCTGGTCCGCGCCGGCGATCACGAATTCATCTCCGCCATACCTGCACAGATAAGGCCTGCCGCTTATCGATCCGCACGCCTTTTTCAGCGCTTCCGACATATATCTGAGAGCACGGTCACCTGCAATATGACCGAATTCATCGTTCACCTGCTTGAATCTGTCGAGATCTATCATGATCACAGTAAGCTCAGATCCCGCGTGACTCTGTGTATAATAATCCAGATAATTATTCAGACCGCGCCTGTTATTCAGCCCTGTGAGCACATCCATCGTGATCTGCCCCGCCTTGCCGCCCTGCACAGCGAGAAAAACCATTACTATAGAGATAGTTATACCCACCTGAGTCGTTGACATACCATAAAAAATCATTTGGATCACGCTTGCTATAGCCGGCGCGATAATGAAGTAAAGGAACGGAGTTATTTCACGGCGCTTCGCTTTGCTGGTCTCATGCGCGGCGGTGTATATCACCGCTATCATAGGCAGGAGAAGGTACAGCCACGCCACTATCCAGTTGATGAACACGCCGTAATTCCTGTGATACAGGTCGTTCTCATCGAGCAGGAAAAGGATATGCGTGAACGGGTTTGAGATCGCGGCCGCTGTGAACAGCAGGAGAGGCAGGCTCATCACGATATTGATTTTTCTGCTGAATGACAGCCTGATCTTTACAAAAACGTACTGCATCCAGAACCAGGAGATCACTACGATCATTTCGAAATATACTATATTGCTTATCTGATTTATCGTTCTGGCTCCCTCAAAGAGTTCGCCGCGGCATGCTCCTGCCGCTATATCCGCAGCACAAAAGATGACTGTCGCCCATATCATAGCACCGAACAGCTTTTTTTCTCTCGTTTCATGATCAGTTCCCGCTTTGGTCTGATGTCTCAGTAAAAGCAGGATAATTATGCAGACGAGGTTGATCTCGATATAGTAAGCGATATTCATCCCAAACTCCACCCCTTTCGAATATACCAAAACACGAAAATAAACACAAATGCGCATCTTGCTTGAATTGTTTCCGCATGTTCAATAATTGCATCAAAAAACCCTCTTTACCGTTTATCCGGTAAAGAGGGTACATATCAGAGTGCGAGGTCTTGTTCATTTTGTATTATTCAGCTGCCATTTCGCAGGCGATCTTGCCTATGATCTCGATCCCTTCTTTTATCACTTCAACAGGCTGCGTCGTGAAATTGAAACGCGCCATGTTCGCGTGATCTTCCGCTTTCGAGTTTGGATACCAGTCTCCTCCCGCGAGGAACGAGAACTTGTATTCCTTCTCCGCGCGATCCTTGACCGCTGCCGCGTCTACGTTCTTTGGGAATTCTACCCATACGTAGTATCCGCCATCCGGAGTAGTACGTTTGAAGCCCTTCGGGAAGAACTTGTCCATCGTCTCCATCATCGCGTCTCTGCCCGCTTTGTAAGTAGCGCACATTTTCTTCATGTTTTCATCGTAATATCCACGGTGGAAGAACTCTGCCGTCAGCACCTCGCTGATCCCAGGAGGCTGTGAGTTTGTGGCTATCTTCACATCACGAAGAGCATATATGATATCCTCATCGGCTACAGCATATCCAAGCCTTGATCCCGGCGCGAATATTTTTGAGAAGCTGCAGGCCATGATAGTATTTCCTGTCTTGTCGAAACTTCTGATTGCTGGAAGTACCTCACCCGAATAACGAACGTCTCGGTACGGATCGTCCTCGAGTATTACTACATTATATTTGCTTCCGAGTTCGGCGAGTTTCTTTCTTCTGTCTACTGACAGTGTACGTCCTGTAGGATTGCCGAATGTCGGGACTGTATATACCATCTTGGCGTTATACTGTTTGATCTTCTTTTCGACGTCTTCAGGAATGATGCCGTTCTCATCGCATTCGCATCCTACAACCTCAGCCTGGAACATCTTGAATGTATCAGTCACATGGATGAATGTCGGGCTCTCTGTAAGGATGACATCTCCAGGATCGATAAAGAGCTGGCAGACGAGGTTCATCGTCTCAAGTCCGCCGCTGACGATCTGGATATTCTCCGGTTTCGCGTCGATCCCTGTAGGCTTCAGAAGATGATCGCATACAGCTTCTCTCAGATCATAAAGACCAAAAGGCGCTGAATACTGGAATGCTTCAAATCCTCTTCCACTGTCAGATAATACTTCTGACGCTATTTTTTCCATATAAGGCATTGGGAGCACGCTGCGTGCCGGCGCGCCTCCTCCGAACGATTTCATGTTCGGATCTGTCATATTGTCGAACAGGCCGCGCATATATATAGCGGTATCATGCATCGTGTCTATCCGACTCGCGAATTTCAAATTGGACATTTGTTTCTCCTTTCATCGCGGATCATTTAATTTATTTATATGTTATCACATTAAAAAAACCATGTGCGATAAAAATTGTATTTATATAGATACTTTTTTTCACCCATTGCATCTTTATTTTTCATCTGGAATTGGTGTATAATTTTTGTGATCGATCCACTAACTGAATATCAAGGAGGACACATCTATGTCGAACAAAAAACTGACTGTACCTGAATTCAAAGCACTCAAAGCGGAAAACAGGAAATTTACAATGGTCACAGGTTATGACTATACTATGGCGCAGCTACTGAATGAAAGCGAAACTGAGATGATCCTTGTCGGTGATTCTCTCGCGAATATCATAATGGGCGAATCTTCGACGCTCCCCGCGACGATGGATATCATGATCCATCACATACGGTCCGTAGTAAAAGGCGCCCCGACTACATTTGTCGTTGGTGATATGCCATTTGGCAGCTACCAGACAAGCAAAGAACAGGCTATCGATTCTGCGGTACGAATGATGAAAGAAGGCGGGTGCGACTGCGTCAAGCTCGAAGGCGGACAGAACATGGCGGCACGTATCAAAGCGATCGTAGATACCGGCATCCCTGTCATGGGACATATCGGTATGACACCTCAGTCGACAGCAGCGCTTGGAGGCCATGGCGTCCAGGGCAAAGATACCTCAGTCGCTGACAAACTTCTGGCAGACGCGAAAGCGCTCGATGAAGCCGGAGTATTCTCGATGGTCCTCGAATGCATCCCTAAAGGCGTCGCAAAGAGGATAACAGAAGAAGTATCGGCCAGCACGATCAGCTGCGGAGCAGGAGCTTACTGCGACGGTCAGAACATGAACATGTACGACCTCGAAGGCATCTTCAGCGACTTCGTGCCGAAGTTTGTAAAACACTTTGCCGAAGTAAGAGGCGAAATGGTAGGCGGCCTCAATGACTATCACACCGAAGTGCAGGCAGGATCATTCCCGGATGACGAGCACAGCTACAACGCTAAAGTAGACGGGTATGAGGTGTAAACCTCAGCTTTGTT
>CALDNM010000061.1 GCA_937915045.1 uncultured Clostridia bacterium | reverse complement strand
CAGTATATCTCAGTTCATCTGCCGCGGCGTGTGTCACGATTTCACCGGCGCATATCACCTTAAGATAACACCCTATCGTAAGTACAGCGATAATGAATATCGGCAGAAATATCGCGGCTTCGACTGTATAATATCCTTTTTTAGTATTTGTGTGCATATCGGAACGACCTCCCATTCACTCCGGCATCGAACATGAAACCAAGATTGCATTCTTTTATGAGAAACTCTCTGTTGCGCGTCCCTTTCAGATTAATCTGGATCAGATCCATGATCCTGGCGGTCTTGACTGTGCTGTTCTCAAAAAAGAGAAAAGTCTGCAAGTATCCTGAATATGTGAGTCCTGACTTCGCGTGTGTATCGATATACCCGACGGAGCCGTCTTTGACAGCAGACTTAAGATCTACAGCCCATGTTCCTTTTGTCTTGTAAAGCGGGACCTTCCCTCCGTGTTCAAGGATCTTCCAGTCGTTCTCCGCTTCCGCAAGAGCCCACGTTTCCGCGAGTGCCGCTTCAGCAGCCGCGGCTCCCGGTCCCGGAGCAATGGTCGCTGCGAGCGCTGTCACTTCAGCTGTCATTTTTGGATCTGAGAATATGAACGCGAAGTCGACCGCGTTCCTAAGAGCCTTGACTTCTTTCCTGAATTCTTTTCTGTTGCTTTCATCGGAATAATTTCCTTCAAGAAGGTATTCCGCCTCATAGTTGAAGAATGTATCCCTGCCTGCCGGATCGTTCTGCGCGTTTTTGAATTCAAGCATTATGTATTTATTTATCCAGTATCCTTCACCTCCTTTTTTAAACACTTCCCCCGCGCCCGACATAGAGTCTCTTATTTTCTTCCAAAGGCTTCCTCCCTTTCCCAGTTCTTTTGAAGGGAGTCCGTCGATCACCGCGCTGTTTCTTAAAACATAATCTCTCTTTTCTCCGCTTACGCTTAAAGAACCTGTGCTGCTCGATACCTCTTTCCCTTCTCCTCCTCCTGATTTCAGGATATCATCCTTTATGAATCCTCTCGCTGCCGCGAACTTCGCGTGCCCGATTATTTCTTTTCTGAAGAGTTCCAAATTCATCAGGCTGTACTCACCTGTATCCGCTTCGATCTTCGTCATATTCATTTTCGGATATCCGTCAAGCGTATAGTTTACGTAAAAAGAGATTTTCTCTTCTATCTCCGGAGCGCTGCCTCTAAACGCGAATATACCAAAATCCTCTTTGAGGCCTCTGTCGTATTCCGCGAGCACCGAACGCCCTGCTGATCCGAAGAGGCTGTCAGCCATGCCGGTAGACGCGGTCCTGTTTCCGGCTGCTATCATTCCCATCGCCAGACCGACCATAGCGGCAAGGACCAGCATCAAAAATACTGATACGCTCCCGCTACGTCCCCTTATCGAAAAAATCCACATATCTCGCAAGTTTCTTTTCATCTATGCAATAACCTCTGCTTTCCATGTCGCGTGATATCGAATGATCCAGCAGTCCTCCCTTTTTCAGTTCGAGCGTCTCCGTCCCATAAACGCATTTGCGGAACAGATGGGTCCCTTCCCTGAGCGATATACCTTCAGGCCTGTTTTTATACGTCCTGACCGTTCCGGAAATTTTTCCGGTCTCTTCGTTGACTGCCAGATGATTTCTCACATTTGAATGTATCTCGCAGTACATATTTATCATGATGAAGATCACTGATATCAAAGTCAGGATCACAAGCGGCAGGACGACAGCAGCCTCGACTGTCGTCGTGCCTTTTTTATCTCGCAGCATCAGAATCCGGCGTTGAGATTATCAAAAACTTTATTAACAAAATCCACGATCTGGCTCTTAAAAATCAAGCCGAGGATGATTGCGATCGCGATCAAAATTCCTACCTGCACCATCTCCATACCAGCATCATTTACGAGTATTTTCTTCAGTCTTTTCATCTTATTTTCCTCTCTTTCCTTTTGTTTTACATTTCCATCATCGCCGGAGCGATAGTGATCATGATCATTACAAGCAGCAATATCATCAGCGGGAGCGTAAGCTTAGTCTCAGCAATCCTGCCGTTTTCCTCGGACTGCTTTTTCCTCGCGAACCAAAGCACTTCACTTTCCCTCTGCAGTTTTTCGGCAAGATCATATCCTTTGTTCACATTGTCCGAAAGGATATTCGAAAGCCTCATGAGTTCTCTCACTTCGCTGCGTTTCGCGAACGCGGCGAATTCCACATGCATCGGACTGTTCGTCTCATCCATCGTCATATAGACGCTTCGAAGCTGCTCATAAAAGTACTTCTCTTCATCTCCGCGCAGTCTTTCATAATCCGTCATAATTTTTCTAAAGGCTTTGTTCAGTACGACTCCGGCATTGAGAAGAAGCACAAGTTTGTTCTCTTATGATCGAACTTCTTGCGGCGGCCTCCTCTTTCTCTAGGCCTGCCGACCTTGTCCTGTATATAAGGAACATTGAAAGCACAGCGCCGAATAATATCATTGGAAGTTCATTCTCTTTTCTCTCTTCCCAGCTCAGTTTTGTGCCGTCAGAGAGCTTGTCCGGAAGGATAAGTTTCGCACTCTTCGAATCGCTGTTCACCGCGCGCACCGCGGAATCCACTTTGCGCTGCATCGTCTCCGTCGCGGTCTCATCTCGCATGCCTCCGGCTCCATTCTTTGAGGCTCCGCTGTTTCCCGCGTCTTCCGGAGCAATGGCTAACCTTTTCTTGTCCGAAATTGTTTTTCCGTTTTTCGAAGCTGTGACATTCGCGTTTATATAAAGCGTCCCTTCTCCCGCGCTCGGCCTGCTGACCGACACGATCTTCCCGTCTGATGACTTATTTACCCCCGCCTCGCTGCTGAGCATCCCATATATGTTCCATACTGCGGCAAACACGAATACAACGATCAAAATAGCATACATTTCCTTTATATTTTTTCGATGTTTTTCCGCCTTTGCTTTATAGTCTCCCTGCCCATACAATTTGCGGAGACGAAGTTCTGTTTCACCTTCTTCCCCAAAAAACTTTTCTTTTGGGAAAGCTTTACATATTTTTTTCTTCTTCATATCAGACCTCTATCTTCATAAGCCGTTCTGTTATAAGGTACGCCGCCACGATCCCCGCTAGAGAAAGCGTCATCACGATCCTTCCGACAATAGTCGTGTACATAGGCTGTAGGTAATCCGGCGAAAAAACGTTCAAAAAAAATACAACGGCAAGCGGCATTACTGTAATGATCTTTCCTTCGAACTGTTTCTGCGATGTGAGGGTTTTTATCTCGCGCTCGATATCCATCTTATCCATTAGTATTTCTCCCGAATCACTGATCACTTTTTCCAGATCTCCTCCTGTTGTTCTGCAAGCCAGATAAACATCCACAAAATTCTTTATATCTTCGATGTGACTTCTTTTCGCAAGGCTCACGAGAAGCTCTTCCTCACTTTCGTGATTATGCCTCATCGCTCTTACCATGTATCCTAGTTCCTTTACCATCGGAGTATCGTCCGCGTATATGAGTCTCATATTCTCATACGCTTCGGCTATCGATTCTTCCATTTGCCTGCCCGTGGCTATCGAAGCTGAAAGTGAATAGAGAAGATCTTTGAACTGATGTGAGAGAAGTGTCCTCCTTTTTTCCGCAAGCGCGGCAGCATATCTGTCCACGCAGAAAACAGACATGATCCCGCATACAGCGGAGAGGATGATGCTGTGATAAAACAACAGGCATATAGCGAAAATGAACGCGTACATAAGTATGAGAAATTTCCGCTTTTCAGGTTTTGATAATTCATATGTCGCGTAATCCGTTTCCATCTGTCATATTCCCTTTCAGTTCCAGTTTTTCTCTGTTTACAAGTTTGTTCCCGGTACGTTCAAGCCCGGTCCCCGCTTTGTATATAAACAGCGGATTTGTCTCTATGCGTCCGCCGCTCACGGCTTCTATTTCCGATATCGCGAGCACTCTCCTTCCGATCCCTTCAAGACGCCCAAGATGTACTATCACGTCTATTCCTTCAGCGATCTGAGAGCGTATAGCTTCTATTGGAAAATCCGCTGCCTGGAGAAACATCGATTCGAGTCTTCTTAGCATACCTTCTATCGAGTTGCCATGCCCTGTGCTCAGACTGCCATCGTGTCCTGTATTCATCGCGTTGATCATATCCATGACTTCTTTACCCCTGACTTCTCCGACTATGATCCTGTCCGGTCTCATCCTGAGGCTGGACTTTATGAGGTCCTGCATAGTGACCTGACCCCTTCCTGACATGTTGGCGTTCTTGCATTCAAGGCGAACTATATTGTCTATGTTGTTGATCTGGAGTTCCAGCGAATCTTCTATAACGATCACTCTCTCGTGTCCCGGTATAAAATTGGACAGTACATTCAGAAGAGTCGTCTTTCCCGATGATGTGCCTCCGCTTATGAAGATGTTATATCCTGTCTGGACTAAGACCCTCAGGTATTCGGCGCACTCCTCAGTCAGTGTCCCGAAGCGCAGCATGTCATCCATCGTATATGCTTTTTCCGGGAATTTTCTTATCGTGAATATAGGCCCTCCAAAAGCTACGTTTTTATATACAGCATTCACTCTCGAACCATCTTCGAGCCTGGCGTCGACTATCGGATGCAGTTCATTTATCTCACGATGTACTCTTGACGCTGTCCTTCTTATGACTTCCTCAAGTTCTTCTGTAGTCTCAAAGCGCATGCCGGTCTTCTGTATCTTTCCATTTTTCTCTATAAATATATTGTCCTTGCCGTTTATCATTATTTCAGAAACAGCCGGATCGTCTACATAAGGTTCAATTATGTCAAGGTCTTTCCTGAGCGAGCAGAAGATCCTGTGAACGAGCTTGCCGAGTTCATGATGATCACACATATATGTTTCGTCAGAGACAAAAAGATGATTCTCTATCACTCCCATCACTTCCGCGTCGGATACACGATCATCATCGTATGTCAGGATCCCGCGTATCTCATTCAGGATCTTTTTTATGTCAGGCTCTTTTCTGCTAGTTTTCATATTAGCTCCGATAATTACTGTATATAGAAGTATTTACATATATTTCCATTGATAAGACTATTATAAAAGTGCCTGCGCGAAAACGCAAGCACTTTTTGACAATATTTGTAATTAATTCATATTTTTAGTTTTCACCTGTACCGACCATGATGTCGATGATCTCGTCATTGGTACCTTCCATGCCGTCTTTTCCAAGTCTTCCGACGTTCGCGATAGTACCTTCTATATCATCGCCGACAAGTCCTTCTCCGGCTTCGAATTTATTTCCGCCTTTGTACATATCGCCGCCGAAAATACCGGCTTCGACTCCATTCACGATCTTCATAGCGCATGATGATTTAGCTCCATCACATACTATACCTGATATCGCCGATATAGCGTTGCTGACAGCGTAGCATATGTCCTCATATCCTCCGCCCAGCAGATATGTCACTGCCGCTCCGGCACCTGCTCCGGCGCTGACAGCCCCGCAGTAAGCCGAAAGAACACCGATAGGTGTCTTTATATGCACAGAAATAAGATTTGAGAGTACGAGCGCTCTGTATCTTTCCTCGTCCGACTTTTTAAGTTCTTCCGCGTATACTACAACAGGCATTGTGACCGTGATCCCCTGGTTTCCGCTTCCGGAGTTGATGACTACAGGAAGTTCGCATCCGTTCATCCTCGCGTCCGAACCTGCTGCTGCCATAGCTTTAGCTCTTGTCCTGACATCATTTCCGTATGATTTGATCATCGTACTTCCGATGTTCGCTCCCCAGTCATTTTTAAGTCCTTCTTCGGAAATGGCTGTATTGTATTTGATCTGTGTATCGAGAAGATCCTTGACATCCGCTATGTCTACATCATGAGCAAATTCCCAGATGTCTTTCATTGTAAGAAGAGTCCTGTCAGTCTGATTTTCATCTCCGCCCTTAGTCGGATCCGTATCGAGAATGATCTCTCCGTCCTTTTCTATATGCACGATATTCGTATGGTTGTTCGCGACTCTTACCATCGCGTATGAATCTCCCTTGAATACTTTAACTACAATATCGAAAACGAGTCCGCTGTTCTGATGATATACCTTGATAGGCACATTCTTCAGGAAGTCTTTCATCTCCTCGATCTGAGTCTTTGTGACATCGGCGATGACCTCGAGTTCCTTGTCGGAATTACCTGCGACGATACCAATAGCTGCCGCTGCTTCCATGCCTTTCATGCCGTCCGTATTCGGGACTATAACACTCTTTACATTCTTGATAATGCTGCCGCTTCCTCCGACTTCCACTTTATCAGGAAGGCATCCAAGGACCTCTCTTGCCTTCGCAGCTACAAAAGCCAGTGAAATCGGCTCTGTACAGCCCATAGCCGGTACGAGTTCCTCGTTCAGTATCTGAACGAAAGCATCATACTTTAAATCTCCTTTTTTCATATTATCCACCTCTTATCGTGTAAAATTGAAATAATATTATTACTTATGTTATTATTTTATCATTAGCAGACTTTTCTTGCAATGATAGAGATGATACTTCTGTAAAAAAAATCGTGACTTTACTCTGCCCCTTCATCAAGAAGGCCGTCTTCGAGCATATGTTCAGCCATTTCCGATGTCCCGAGCGCCCATATTATGTCGCCCTCCTCGATCACCGTGCTGATATTCGGATCGACTATAGGCAGATTGCCCCTTTCGATCCCGACAATAAAGCCTTTGTATTTATCTCTGAAGCCTGAAGCTTTGATCGACTTTCCGGCAAAGAAATGCTCTTTTTCCACCGGTATCGCAACGCTCATTATCTGGTTCTCCGTTGGCACGTGATCCAGCGTCTCACGATACATATACTCTCTGAGAGGTGTGATACTCCGTTTGTTTCCCTTTATTCTTTCCTTTTTTTCCATCATCATCAGAAAAGCTTCGAGTTGATCCCTGCTGCTGATCGCCTGCAGTACATCGCCTTCTCTCAGCTGCTGTTCCGGCCCCGGCATATTGAAATGCCTGCCATCGCGTATGACCTTCATGATCATTACATCAAAAAACCTGTAACTGTTCAGCGTTTTTATATCAAAATCATCTTCACATGCCTGAAGTACGAATTCCGCAACGAAAAGCTTTTCACCAAGCCACGTATTATGTCCCGCTGAAGAATGCTCCTTTTTCCTGCGCTGAAGGATACGCTCATTTACATTAGCAATAAACCTTGCCTCGAGCTTTATCGATTTTCCCCGCACATAATCTGTTCTGACTATTAGGATAAGCATCAGTGCCGTAGGAAATGCCACGATAGCGAATGACGTCCCCATGAAATGTCTGATCGTGATACCGATGAAGAAAACAGCGATAACACTCCGCAGTACTCTGAGTGTCATGAGCGGCATCCTGTTCTTGCGATCCTTGAGCCATAATTTCATGAAAATATGTCCTCTTCCGGACAGCAGCACAGCTATCGGAACTATCATGACCGCTATGACGATTATTGTCTCAGAGAGAGGTGAAAACCCGAGGTTCTCAGCAGCCTCGTTATTATCGAATATATCTCCTCCCATGAAAAATATAAGGAACAGCGCGGCGCTGCATATCACAGTCCTGCTCATATACTTTTTGATGTAACGTTTCCAGTCGCTGTCGCGTTCACAATCCGGACTTTTTTCTGTCGTGTTTTTCGCGATGAACTTTATCAGCCTGTCCGGGAGTATTTTTTTAGTTAAGCGATAGATCCGGTCTGATGATTTTATAAATACCGGCGTAGTGAATATAGTAATGACCGCAACGCATATTATCACGGGATAAAGGAAATCGCTCGTTACGCCAAGTGAATGACCAAGTGC
>CALDNM010000060.1 GCA_937915045.1 uncultured Clostridia bacterium | reverse complement strand
TACCGCCCAGGATATTAAGGAGTGTTGTCTTGCCGGCCCCGCTCGGCCCTACTATGACACAGAATTCTCCCTTATCGATATCTATATTCATCCTGTCCAGCGCGCTGATGCGCTGACCGCCCATATTATAGAATTTGCTCACATTATCGAAACTTATATATCCGGACATGATCCCTCCCCGGCGAAATATCTTCACCTGTCTACTTATGATTTTACTATAGTTTGATGATGCGGTGTTGTTTTTTTTACAGTTTTCATCCGTCACTTATTCAACACCGCACTTGACGGTAAAGCTGAAATGGAAGATAATATTAAAGTTAACGACATATCGACATAGGAAAGACGAGAATAATTTTGAATTCAATTTATAGGATAACCAAGAAAACAGGGTCGCTGATGATGGCCGCCGTATTCGCGGCAGCTGTATTTTTTGCGGGAGCGATCTCTGTCCCGCAGACAGTGTACGCGGCTGACAAGGCTATAGATGCCGACAACATAAGCAAACTCGACCAGAATTACACCGGAAGTGTAGTAGATGGTACTTATACAACCAAATGGGGAAAAGTCTGGGGAGGCAATTTTGATACCGGTGTGAACACGGACAGTGATCTCGCGCAGTGCTCACTTGGAGCTGAGACAGCAGGAAACTATCCTGTCTCGAAAGACAGCGTCAAGATAAGCGCGAAATCAGCAGTCGTGCTCGACGCGAACAATGGGAATATCATGTACCAGAAAGATATGAACAAAAAGATCTATCCGGCGAGCTGCACGAAAATACTTACCGCGATAGTCGCTATAGAGAACAGTTCTCTCAATGACACCATAACAGTCACCTCGACTGATACAGACCTCGCTTACAATTCATCGCACATCGCGCTCGACCCCGGAGAAAAGATCTCTATGGAGCAGGCCCTCTACGGTCTCCTTATGTGCTCCGCGAACGACTGCGCTCTCGCGATAGCCGAGAACGTCGGCGGCTCGGTCAGCGGGTTTTCAAAAATGATGAATGAAAAAGCGAAGGAGATCGGATGTACCGACTCGAATTTCATGAACCCTGACGGTCTCTTTTCTAAAAAACACTACACGACGGCGCACGACCTTGCGCTTATAATGAATTACTGCGTGAAGAATAAAATTTTTGAGCGCGTTGATTCTTCGTGGCGTTATAAAATGAACAAAACGAATAAATCCAAGAAACGCGATCTCTGGAACGGGCATTATATGATCGTCCACAAATATTACTACCTGTACGGTATTGTCGGCGGCAAGACGGGCTATATCAACGAGTCCAAATTCAATCTCATAACTCACTATCAGAGGAACGGGCAGGATCTCATCATTGTCGACGCTCGCACAGACAGCGCCGGTGACTACTGCCGCGACACTCAGAAACTCATAAAGTACATACGGAGCAATTTCACTGTCAAGAGGATACATACCGATAAGATCGATGTCGGTACTGTGACGCTTAAAAATGTCGGTAAGCAGGGAAATAAACGAGCCGACGGAAAGCTCGGATCAGACATGTACATCGAACTGCCGGTCGGCACGTCGATGAGCGATGTCCATTTTAAGTTCATTTCCGCGACAGGACTTTCAGAGCATATCTCAAAGGGAGACTCGATCGGGACAGAAGCCGCAGTGCTGAATGGCAAAGTCATCGGTACTGCTGTTGTCACGGCATCAAAAAATGTCGGCGGGATCTTTTCTTCTATCACGATCATCGCTATCATTGTGATAGGCATATTGATATTCCTCGCGCTCTTCCTTGTCATGGTGCTTCGCGCCCGTAAGTCAAGAAAACGCCGCTCGAAACGAAAAGTCACGGGCGGTGCCTCAAGAGTAGAGCGTCACAGACGCAGATACTGATATTATTTTCTAAGCTTTTTTATAAACGAACCAGTAAGCCATCGCGACGAACAAACCGCCCCCTACGAGGTTTCCCAGTGTCACCGGGATCAGATTGTTCACGAAGAACCCGCTCCATGTCAGCGACGCGAGCGCGTCCGGTGTCGCGCCTGAAAGCGAGACGAACGCTTCATTCGCTTTCGCGAAAAGGCCTGCCGGGATATAGTACATATTCGCTACACTATGCTCGAACCCTGATGTGACGAACAGCCATATCGGGAAGAATATCCCCATCATCTTTCCAAGCATCGTATCAGCTCCGAAGTTGAGCCATACCGCGAGGCATACGAGCCAGTTGCAGAGTATACCAAGTATGAACGCCGATCCGAACGGAAGAGCTGTTTTTCCTGCAGCGATCTTCACTGTGAGCGCGCCGACCATGTTTCCTCCCGCGCCGAACAGCCCTGTCTCAGCCATCAACCACGCGATGAATATCCCACCGATCAGATTGAAGATATATACAATGATCCAGTTTCTCAGCAGTTTTCCAACGCTGAGTTTCTTTTCGAGCGTACTCGTGATCATGAGACAATTTCCCGTGAATAGTTCAGCTCCGGCCAGACATACCATTATCAGTCCGACAGCGAATACCGCGCCCGAGACCATGCGGCCTAATCCGTAAGAAGATGGATCGCTCAGCAGATTGAATGCCGCCATAGTCGATCCCTGTGCCGCGAGGGCGATGAACGCGCCTCCGAAAATACCTAATATCGCGAGCTTGGCAAAACTCGAATTACCTTTTCCTACACCAACATCTATAGCTGTGTCGAGTATCTGTGCCGGTGACTTTGGACCTGTCATTTTATAGTTTCCTCCCATTTTATGCACTGACGCGGAAATTTTGCGAAAAAAAATCCCGAAGTGCCGTCAGTTAGTTAATTCACGCCCTAGCCTTCGTTAGGGGGGTGCCCTCGTCCTGCTTCTGTAGTCCGCTCAAAGACGGCTGTACATTGGCCCCTGGATATCTGGGCTCCCAATTTTAAAATGTAGGTTGAATTATACATCCCGACGTACATTCCAGGATTATATTTCTATGTTCTGATAAACGGATTATACCATAATGGCGCTTTTTATTCAATCACTGATGCTCCGCGAATGTGGTTATTATGTGATAATGTCACCCTAATATCTATCGAGCGAAAATGTCACCC
>CALDNM010000059.1 GCA_937915045.1 uncultured Clostridia bacterium | reverse complement strand
TAGAATTTTATATTTCCGCTTCTCCTCCGTAACCTCAAAACAGTGCTTGCTCCGCACGGGACGAGAAGCGGAAATATAAAATTCTATGGCAGAAATATCGATGAAGTCGGAGAGCGTGAGCAGGCAGGCCGTATAGGGTTCGTCCTCCAGAGCGCGGAAAATCAGATCGTGACAGACAAGGTCTGGCATGAGCTGGCGTTCGGACTTGAAAGCCTCGGATATGATAATGAAACGATCAGGATAAGAACGGCGGAGATGGCGAGTTACTTCGGGATACAGACATGGTTCCCGAAAAAAATCGCTGAGCTTTCGGGAGGGCAGAAGCAGCTCCTGAATCTCGCGTCGGTCATGGTCATGCAGCCGGATGTGCTCATACTCGATGAGCCTACATCACAGCTCGACCCGATCGCGGCGTCGGATTTTCTTGATACAGTAAAGAAAATAAATCGAGATATAGGGACGACGGTCATACTTACCGAGCAGAGGCTGGAAGGCGCTGTCCCGATGGCGGACCGCGTAGTCGTGATAGATGAGGGAAGGATCATTGCGGACGACAGCCCGGGGAATGTCGGCGCGATACTGTCGCGCGAAAAACACGACATGCTCATCTCGATGCCGGCACCTCTGCAGACTTACGGAGCGCTCTACGAAAAGAATATCGGAAGGGATCTTGAGTGTCCTCTTGATGTCTGCGACGGAAGGAATTATCTGACGCGGCTCTTTGCCGGGCGCGAGCTTCGCGTGACGGAGATGCCGCCTGAAAAGAAAAAAGATCCGAGCGGAGAAGCCGCGGTCGAAATAAAGGACGCGTGGTTCAGATACGAAAAAGATTCGCCGGATGTCATAAAAGATCTTTCGATGAAGGTCGCGAGGGGTGAGTTTTTTGCCGTTGTCGGCGGCAACGGTACAGGTAAGACGACGACACTCAAGATCATCAGCGGGATGGAAAAAGCTTACCGCGGAAAGATAAAACTATTCGGAAAGCCGATAGAAAAATACGATAAAAAAGAACTGAGCTCGGGGAAAGTGGGACTGCTCCCGCAGGATCCGCAGGCGCTCTTCGTGGAAAATACCGTGAGAAAGGATCTCGCGGAAATGCTCGAGGACAGGGGTCTGACGGCGGAGGAAATATCGCGGCGCGTCGAAGAGACGGCGGAGCTTGTCGAGATAAAAAAGCTCCTTGATTCGCATCCATATGATATTTCCGGAGGAGAGCAGCAGAGAGCCGCACTCGCCAAGATACTTCTGCTGCGTCCGGAGATACTTCTTCTCGATGAACCGACAAAGGGACTGGATAACATGTTCAAGAAAAAGCTCGCCGGGGTGCTGAGAAAATTAGCGGACAGCGGAGTGACGGTGATCATGGTCTCACACGATGTCGAGTTCTGCGGGAAATACACCGACAGATGCGCGATGTTTTTTGACGGCGGTATTTCCACTACGGATACGCCGAGAAAATTTTTCGCGGGCAACAGTTTTTACACTACCGCGGCGAACAGGATGTCGCGTCACATATTCAGCGGAGCGGTCACGTCGGAGGATGTCACGGATCTCGTGCTGAAAAATTTCGGGGAAACGGAGCCGGACGGACCGGATGAAAATGCCGGCAGCTCCGGTATCGACACAGACCACACTGATGGCAGCTCAGGCAGCAGCTCGGGTATCTATCCAGATCACAGCGATGGCAGCTCAGGCAGCAGCTTCGGTATCTATCCAGATCACAGCGATGGCAGCTCAGGCAGCAGCTTCGGCATCTATCCAGATCACGGCGATGGCAGCTCAGGGCAGAAAAACAGACCCGGGGCTGAGGCGAAAATCTCGGATCTTGCCGAGACACGCGTCACGATCGGAGAGCATGAGGAACATAAAACGAGGAATGCTGTCATAGCGGCGCTCGCGTTTCTCTTCGCGGCGGGAACACTCTGGCTCAGCCTCAAGTACCAGCACTCGCGCGGATATTATATCGTCAGCATGCTGCTGATCCTGTACACGCAGGTGCCGTTTTTCCTTTCGTTCGAGAGAAAGAAACCTCACGTAAGAGAGGTGATGGTGATAGCAGTCATGGTCACGCTTGGTGTGATCGGCAACGGGATATTTTTCATGCTGCCCCAGGTGAAACCTGAGATAGCGATAGTGATAATAACAGGGGCATGTCTTGGAGCAAGATCGGGATTCGTGACGGGAGCGATGATACCGTTCGTGACGAACTTCATGTTCG
>CALDNM010000058.1 GCA_937915045.1 uncultured Clostridia bacterium | reverse complement strand
AAGGCGACGCAGTCAGTGTCACATACTATCGGAGTGGTGAGCTCGTTACCGCGAAGGGTGAGTACCTTAAGACCGATGAGGTCCGCCGTATCATCACTGTCGGGGATATCGAGATCCCGGTGGGAGATATTTTCAAAGTGGGATAAAAGAAGACATAATTGCAATCAAACTTGCAATCAAATGAAAGGGCACCTAGTAAGATGAAGTACGGATCTTGAAAAGCTTCTTGACTTTGGCATCAAAAACTGATAATTTATTATCAAATAGAGGTATAAACGATAATAAACTTGCAATGCAAAGAACAGGAGAAAGAGATGAAATACGATTTCAACGAACGGATCGACAGGACGCATACCAACGCGCTCAACACTGACGGCTTCCGCGGATATATTTTCCACGCGGGCCCGGAGAAGAAGTTCCCTTACGCGGATGACGAGTTCGTCCGTATGTGGGTAGCCGACATGGAGTTCGCGACACCGCCGGAGATCTGCGACGCTATCAAAGAACGTGTGGATCGCAGGATATTCGGATACACAGCCGTCTTTGACGATTCATATTACAACGCTTTTTCAAAGTGGTGCAAAGACCGTTACGACTGGTCGTTCGCGAAAGAAGAGTTGACTTTTTCGACAGGGATCATTCCGGCGCTTTACCAGCTCGTAGAGACGTTAGTGGCTCCGGATGAAAAGTTACTCATAGTATCACCGGCTTACGGCTTCTTCCAGCACGCGGCCGAGTACACGGACAAGAATCTTGTCTGCTCACCGCTTTTCCGCGGCGAAGGTCACTTCACGATCGACTTCGACGACTTCGAAAAGAAGGCGGCGGATCCGAAGATGAAGCTCATGCTGTGGTGCAACCCTCACAATCCGTCGGGAAGGATGTGGACTGAAGAGGAACTGAAACGTGTCGCGGACATTGCGGTCAAGAACGACCTCTGGCTGATCAGCGACGAGATCCACTGCGACCTTATCCGCAAGGGACAGAAGCACATACCGATGGGCAGGATCCTGCCGGATTATGATAAGCTGATAACGTGCATGTCGGCCAGCAAGACTTTCAACATGGCAGGCCTTATGTTCTCGGATATAATCATCAGGGACAAAGATCTTCGCGAGAAGTTCAATGACAGAGATAAGAATGTCGGCTTCGTGAATCCGATCTCACTCGCGGCGCATCAGGCCGCTTACGAAAAATGCGGAGATTGGCTAAGTCAGCTGCAGGATTATCTCGATGATAATTTCAAGTTCCTGGACGAGTTCCTGAAGGAGAATCTGCCGGAAGCTGTTTACGAAACTCCGGAGGCTACATACCTTGCGTGGGTTGACATGAGCAAGTGTCTGCCGGGCGTCGATGACATGCCGGGATTCTTCGCGAACAACGCCGGGGTACTGCTGGAAGGCGGCGACTCGCTGTTCGTCGGAAACGCGAAAGGCTACGTGCGTCTCAACCTGGCGATGCCGAGAGAGATCATCAAGACAGGCCTTGAGCGAATGGCAGAAGCTATCGCGAAATATAACGCGTAATATAAGCACTTAACATTACTGCAAGAACAAAAAGACGCTCTGGCCGCCCGCGCGGTCAAAGCGTTTTTAGAATGCTAATAGTTTGGATCTATTCGTCAAATGTATAGTTGACGGAACTTTTGTCGTAATGGTGCGCGAGAAGATCGCGGACATTTTTATGGTCACCTTTTTTTACGGCGTCAATCAGTTCTCTGTGTTGCGTAAGGTTTTCAGAATAACTTTCGCTGTCTTCTTCGTACACATAAAGAGTGCACAGAACAAGGAGATTAAATTTAGTCTCGAACATTCTGCTGAGCATATCATTATCGAGGATATCGACAAAAGAGCGATCAACGTCGATTGTCACACACACATAATTGTAATCGGTTTTATGTGAAAATGCCTTCTTTTGAATCGCGTATCTTTCTTCAAGTAAAGTAATGAGGCCATCTGTAAGTTTTTCACGGACGCAAAGGTCATAACATCCGTCGAGTAGAACGTGTATGGACTGCGTAAGATCAAGGAAACTTTTTTTTGTCAATTTCACAACATGGAAACCGTAGTTGGGTTCGTTGACGACAAGCCCTTCGTTTTCCAAACGTGAGATAGCCTCCCTGATCGGACTGTTGCTAATGGAGTATTTCCTTGCAAGATCGGCTACGCTCAGGCGTTCGCCAAATTGCAGTTCTTGCTTGATAATACTGTCGCGGATCATATTATATGCCTGATCACGAAGTGTGTCTGCGCGTTTGATCATGATAATCTTCCTTTCAAAATTACTCCCATTATATTTCCTCGAATTATTCCTGTCAATTGTCAAGTGAAAACAAGTATGTCAATAACTCTTAACTGTCAACACATATGTTACACTTTGAGAAGTATTCTGATACAACCTG
>CALDNM010000057.1 GCA_937915045.1 uncultured Clostridia bacterium | reverse complement strand
GAACCCGTTCGCTGAAGGAGTCTTCGCGGAAACGATCTTCGACGTCTTGTAATTCACGCCGCTCATCGCTTTCACCTTGAAGTAATATTTCGTCTTGGCCTTGAGTCCTTTCGCTGTGAGGGATGTCCCTGTCGTCTTTCCGACGTAAGTGTACTTCCCTGACTTCTTCGTCGCTTTATATACCCGGTACGACGTCGCTCCGCTGAACTTCTTCCACGTCACCTTGATCGACTTGTTCCCCGTGACCTTGGCTTTGACGCCCGTCGGCGCGTACCCTTTCGTCAGACTGCTCGCGCTTGCCTTGCTCACGATCGCGTAATGCGAGTTATGCCCTGTTGTGAACCGGTACATGTTCTTTCCATTTACAGTAACGACTTTTCCGCTCACGTTATACGCGATGTTATTGTCGTCCAGGTAAACGCATGCCGCGTCACTGGCCGCGATGCCATCCGGTACCGACGTCTCCACTGTAGCTGTACCGCCGTTGAAATCCGTCACATTGCCACTACTTGTCCCGAGCTTCAGATCGATGACCTTCACGTTGCCGCCGAGCGATTTCTGTAACGATGCCGAAAGAGTATCCTTATCTACATTCACGATGATCAGTGTCACCGTGCCAGTATTTCCGCTCTTCGCAGCTACCGCGTCGAGAGCTTTCTGGTCAAGCGTCACATTTCCGATAGATGTCTTCAGAGTAACGGTCGCGTTTGTTTCGTTCGCGAGCCCGCTTATGGTCGAAGCCGGAAGACTCACCGACACCTGACCCGCGTCAGACGATCCCGCGCTCGAAACTATAACATTCGTCTCGATGGTCTTGCCATCCTTCGTCGCTGCCGCTTCAGCGTCCTTCACATTCTTGACTATCTTATCGCCTTCAGTGTTATCCACCGTCGCCGCGACATCTCCGTTTTCCGATGCAGCAACGTCAGGTGTCGTAGTAGTCGTTGACTCGACCGTACCGTCACTGCCGGTCGTTGTCGTCGTGTCGGTCTTCGGCGCCACATACGGTGACACGATATAGCTGCTGCCCGACTGGCTCACAACGTAGCCGGAAGCAACATATTTAGTCGGATCCGACGAGAAAGTCCCGCCCTTAACTGTATAATCGCTTGCGCCCGATTTTTTAGCAAGAAGATGATCTATTCCGCTCGCTGTTTCATTTTTGAAAGTTCCGCCGTTGATAGTCGCTGTGCATGTGCCATAATTTTTTATGACGTTTTGACTTGTACATGTGCTATTTGCAGGGACAGTGAAAGTTCCGCCGTTGATCGTAAGGTCAGCGCACGTATCTCCGTTTTTAACTACGTTGTAATACCCTCTGAACGTGCCGCCATTGATCGTCATATGCGCAGTTTCTGTACTGGTCCCGCCATGGCTCGTAACTCCGTTTATGATCGCGGAGGTATTATGTCCTGCTGCAGAATTAACTGTGGTACCGCTGTTTACAGTCATCGTACCTTCATTACGCAGAGCATACCATCCGTCCGCTTCAAATGTTCCGCCATTCAGAACCGCAGTCCCGCTGTTCGTGTTATATACTGCAGAATCATATGTCCTCGCGGCATGCATATTTCCGCTGCCGTTGACTGTCAAATTGCCTGCATTCTTGATCACAGGATTTCCGTCATACGGATATGGTTTAGCAGTTTTATTTGATGTGCCTGTGATGATGTAACCATTGAGATCAAGCGTCGCTGTCGTGTTCTTCTGTACACTGAGCTCGCCCGTCATATTCGCGCCTAAAGTGACTTCCGCGGATTTGCCTGCAGCTATGCTGCTGAGCACGCACTGTGCTGATCCTGCAGTCGTCGGTGTGAATGAACCGCCATTGATGACGATCTTGCCGTTTGTTCCATCATTGGTTCCTTCATGTGATGTTTCAATATTGCCATTGATAATGCATCCGTCATTTACAGTTACAACAGGCGATGTATATGATCCGTTATGATCCGAATCGAACGCATGCTGCGTATTGTATGTTGTATTAAAAGTCGTGTTTTTGAAAGAAGTGTTCCCACAGTTGTTGCTTACAAGATAAGCATTCTCTCTGGCATTTTGACCATCCATAGTTACATTATCAAGGGTCAAATTCGAATAGTTCTGGATAAGTATAAACAGCGTGCCGTCTTTGAACTCCTTATCCTCTCCAGCAACCTTCGGATTCTGACTCGACTTTATAGTTCCGTTTTCAATAGTGATATCACTGTCTTTGAGAAGCTGCATACCGTTGGTCTGAGAAGATGCTGAGCCTACACCCTTATTGATGGTAAACGTCTTTCCGTTAAGGTTGAAAGTGATCTTTTTCCCTGATGGTACAACTACTCCGCCCTCTGTTGTATCCTTTTCCAATGTGATAGTCGTTGCATCACTCGTTGTGACAGCGTTGACAGCACTCTGCAGCGAACTGTATTCGGTATTGCCGATCTTCGCGACGCCTGTCTCAGCCGAAGCCGATCCTGTAAACGCTATCGCCGGCGTCATGGCGAGCGCAACAGCCACAGTCATAACTACGGCAACGAATTTTTTATTCAGTTTCATTTTCTATCATCCCCTAAAATCATTGAACTGAATCGGCACGCGTCACACAATACTCGCGCGCCATATAAAGCTTTACTACTTGATTACAAAACACATTATACTCGTGTATGAGAAAAGGTGTGTCCCGGGGAATGGACACACCATGTTTTTTTATATATTTTTTTGATTTTTTTATGTTATAGCCTGTATTTTACTCATTGTCCGCTATATCATCGAGCTTGGCGTTCGCCGCGCGGAGAAGATCATCCACTCCGATCTCGAGCGACATGCCCAGTCTTCCCGCGCTCACGAAGATGGTATCATGCTCCGCGGCATGCTCGTCCACTACAGTCGGCAGTGGTTTTCTCATCCCGAGAGGCGAACATCCGCCGTGGACATATCCAGTGACTTTCATGATATCGTTCGTGTTGAGCATCTCGATCTTTTTTTCGCCGAAATGTTTCGCCGCGCGCTTGAGGGACAGATGCTTGTCGACCGGAATGACACATACATAGTGTTCTCCGCTCTGTCCGACCGTCACGAGAGTCTTGTATGTCTGATCATACGATCTTCCCGTCTGCTCCGCCGCGTCCATGCCGTTCGTAAAACCGTGCGACACATCGTATTCGATAACGCGGTATTTTATTCCTTCGCCGTCTAAAAACCTCGCGGCATTTGTTTTCTTATGTTTCTCTTTGCTCATGATATCTCTTCCCGTCCCTGGAGCCGTTACTCCGTCGTGCTCAGTATCGTCGCGCCCTTGGAATCAGTCTGGCTGACCTTCATCTTCTTGACATCCGAAGACTTGACTTCTTCATTCAGGCCGAGTATCGTCGGTCCGATATACGTCGTGTCGAGCACCTTGTCACCGATCGTGATCTTGCTGTACTCAGTGAAATTCTGTCCCTTGATGTAATACTTTTCTCCGATCTTGACGACCTTATCTATCTTGATCTTCTTCACGCCCATCTGCATATCTTCCTTGCTGAACGGGCTCGTGCCTCCGTAGATATATTTGTTTCCGTAAAGCATATCGTACTGCAGCATCTTCATGTCCTTCGAGTACGTCTTGCTGTTTCTGTAATTCTGCTGGTATGTCACCATCGTTCCGTTGTGTATGCCTATCCTGTTGAGAAGCTCCGAACCGATCTGATACGCCTTCAGGTCTTCGACTTTTCTCTTCTCAAAGTTATAGTTGTCCCAGATGACATAATTCGTCTGGAAGACACTCCTGTTTCCCTTGAGATTGTCCTTCGTCAGATTATCGAGCGCCGGCAGATGGTCTCCGTACATGACGACTATCGTATGCTCGTCCGATTTCGAAAGCTTCGTCAGGAGCTGCTGAACGAACTGATCCATCTCGTGGATCTGGTTCGCGTAATATTCCCACGACCACTTGAGCTCTTCTGTCGGAGCCGATGTGCACTTGATGACAGGATCGCTGATGATCTTCTCAGTCGGGTACTTGCCGTGTCCCTGCACAGAAATAGTATAGATATAGTCCGGGCCCTTCGTCGAGTTCAGCGCGTCCTCGATATTGTCCGTAAGGACATAATCACGCGCCCAGCCCTTCGGCGTCTTGCTTATATTATTCATATACTCTATCGACGTGAAAGTCTGGAACCCGAGATTCGCGAGCGCCTTGTTCCTCTCATAGAACACAGCTCTGTGATTGTGGATCGCGTGAGTCGAGTAACCTATCTTCTGAAGATCATAAGGGATGCTCTCACAGCTCTCGTCCAGCAGGACCGACTTATATGGATATTCTCCCGGTCCGAAGAAGTGCACGCTCATGCCTGTCATCGTCTCGAACTCGGTGTTCGCCGTACCCGCGCCGACCGCCGGGACAGTAAGTTTCCCTGTAGAGTAATTTTTCATCAGTTTTCTGAAGTAAGGTATCGGGTCCTCCGACAGCTTCACATCCTTTACGAAGCTCGGGTCGATGAACGATTCGAGCTGCAGGAATATGATGTTCGGTGTATCGGAGGATGTCGAAGTCTCCTTGCCGGCGACAGTCGTATCCATCTGCTCTTTAGTAAAGATGTTGTCGATATATTTCTTTGAATATCCGGACGGCCTCTTCACGCCCTTGTCGAATCCCGTCGCCATGAAGCAGTAAGAAAACCCATTGTCTCTGTATCCGTAGTTGAGATTCGGGAAGTAAGTGTCCAGTATCCCGACCTTCACACATCCAAACGTCGCGCCTGCCGCGATGATAAGCACGAGAAGTATCTCCGGTACGACTTTTTTATACTTCACCGGATCCGGACTTTTCTTGAGCTTCAGGAACATGAATACGATCAGCAGCACGAGAGATATCGCCGCGGCGACCAGAAGGATCACCTGGAATCCGGACATGTATGTCGAAACCAGAGAAAGCCCGTCCTTGAGTTCCATCAGGTCATTCGTCGTGAATGGTGTCATCCTGTTTGCCAGGATTATGCCGTTGACAACGCCGAGCACGACCCATACGCCTCCGAAGAGGAACAGGAAAAATCTCCTGTGCCTGAACAGCAGCGACAGACTCATGAACGCGAATATTATCAATGCGTTATACAGGAAAACAAGCAGATGATGCACCATGAACTGCAGTCCGGCCACAGGCGATGTCGAAAACCTCGCCAGCGTTTCTATGAACAGGTTCACAAGTATAGCAAGCAGCATATACTGCGTTATATAGTTCCCCCATAGCTTTCCGAAAATAGTTTTTATCTTACTCATTTGGTTCTTTCTTTCTCGACCTTATTCGCGAGCTTCGCGAATTCGTCTATAGTCAAAGTCTCGGCCCGCCTCATCGGGTCGATCTCTATCCCCTCCAGCAGCAGACGTATCTCGGCCTTATCCATGCCGTTGAGACCCGTCAGACAGTTCAGCAGCGTCTTCCTTCTCTGGGAAAACCCCGCCTTGACACACACAAAGAACATTTTCTCATCGATGAGTTCCACCGCTTTTTCGCTCCGGACATCCAGCCTGAGCACGGTCGAATCGATCTTCGGCCGCGGCACGAAACATTCCTTTGGAACATCGGCCACTTTCGCGATCTCGCAGTAATACTGCACGGCCACCGTAAGAGCCCCGTAGGCTTTTCCTCCCGGCGACGCGCTGACGCGGTCGGCCACTTCCTTCTGCATCATGACCGTGATGCTGTCGGCCGGAACTCCGTCCTCGAGCAGTTTCATGATGATCGGTGTAGTTATATAATACGGAAGGTTCCCGACAACGCGCACATTTTCTATGCCCGGATCCTCGGCTTTTGCCTTCTCGATGATATCTGTTATATCTGTCTTCATGACATCACGGTTTATGATCTCGACATTCCCGTATTCGCGGAGCGTGAACTCAAGTATCGGTATGAGCGACTTGTCTATCTCTATCCCGACGACCTTTTTCGCTCTCTCCGCGGCTTCACACGTGAGTACGCCAAGACCGGGACCGATCTCTATCACAAGATCGTTCTCCCCTATATCCGTAGCGTCTATTATCTTATCTATGACGTTCTTATCCGTAAGAAAATTCTGCCCAAGACTTTTCGTCGCGTGAAACCCATGTCTTGCTCCGATGTCCCTGACAGCATTTCTCGAATAAAGTTTCATCTGACTCATCTGTTCAAATGCCTTTCAAATTCTTCTTTTGTGATACCGTAACGGTTCAGTTTTTTTAAAAAACCCGACGCGTTCCCGTACCCGATGCCCAGCTCTTTCCCGAGCATCCTTCTTTTTCCGGCAGCTCCTTCGCCGCCTGAGAGACCCGCGGCAAAGATATCTTCCATCGTAAACACGTCTTCCGTGGCGTCCTCCGTCGCGCGGGCATTCTTCAGCGCTTCCATTATCGCTTCAGGCCTCGCGTTTTCTATGCCTATGTCTCCGCTCTTTTCAGCGTCGTCCCTTGAAAGAAAAGCATGCCCGGCTTTCGGGTATCTTTCTGTCAGCCTGGCTCTTATCTCTTCCCCGGCGTGATCGGGATCTGTGAATATTATCAGTCCCCGCTCAGCGTACGCTTTGTCGAGCAGCTCCCACGTATTCTCAGCAATGCCGAATCCGTGAGTCTCTATCGTATCAGCGTCGAGCGCTCTTGACACCGCCGCGGTGTCATCTCGTCCCTCGACTACTATTGCTTCTTTTATCCTCATTTGTTATTATCCGTACTCTCCGGAAGCACATAAAGAGTTTCTCCCGGCATGATCATTTTCAGCTTATCCCGGGCTTCCTGCTCCACATAATCCGAATTATCTATATTCTTGAGTATTGCCTGATATTCCTTCTTCTCTTTCGTCAGCTTTGTCTGCTCCGCCAGGAGCTCATTATGAGCCGACTGCACTTTATAAATATTGTATGTGGAATATCCTATCATCCCGGCCAGTACACATATCACGACAACATAAACGATGACGCGCGTACGGCTGAGTTTTTTTCTTCTGTATTTCTTCTTTTTCCCGTGGCGCGCGGGTCTTGCTTCCACCGGTGTTTCCTTCGCCGGCTCTTCGCGTCTTTTTGAATTGTCCTCCAGGCTTTGCCGGCTTCGTTCTTTTCTGTATTCTTCGAGATCCACGACCCCGTTTTTCTTATCAAACTTAGCCTTTCTGCCTTTACTTTTCTTTGCCATGTTCTCCTTCTGTTTACTGTTTTTCTTTCTCGATTATATCACAATACATATGCCTTCGCACTATCAGAATCCCGCTGTCCTGAGCCCTTCCATGGTCCCCGTCTTGCGCAGCTTATGCATCGAGTAGAGTATCGATGCCACAACGACAGCGATAATACTTATTATACTCACGATGATGCAGCTCCACGGCAAATCGAACGCCATATAAGTCCCGGTGCTGTAAAGGAGGATCTTGTACATCCCCCACATAGCCAGCAGAGCTATCGGCAGTCCGTAAGCCAGCGCGCGCATCCCGTAGAATATACAGCTGTAACACACCATCCGCACGAAATTTTTCGGCCCCATGCCGACCGTCTGCAGCATCGCGAACTCATGCCTCCTGAGAAGTATATTAGTCGCTATCGTACTGAATACATTCGCCGCGGCTATCAGCGACAGCAGCATAATGAATCCATACATCAGTATTTTCATCATCGATATGAGATTCTTGAAGCCCTCATAGTCCGCCTGCGCGTTCATGAGACCTGCCGATGACAGTCCTTCAGCTCGGCATATCCTCTTCATGGAATTGTATGTCGTCGCGGGATCTTTCGTTTTGAAAAACATATATATCTTTTCGCTTCCGTTGTTCCCCGCGGCCTTTATATAATCACTCCCAAAGAACGAACTCCCGCTCGACTCCGGCATATACACCGTTATCGTCTGATCGAAGGATCTGCCTCCCATAGGACTGGCGGAAGTATAATACACCCCGACATCAAACTTTCTGCCATTGTCACCGGTGAAACGCATATGCCCTCTCTTGGATCCGTTCGATATATCTACACCAGTAGTGTATGAACCATTGCCGGAATAGATATATATTTCCTTCGGCGCGATCACCTTCACAGATGAACTGCCGTCATTTCCGCTTTCGCTGTAACCGGCTTTTTTGGCATATTTGCTGAACGCGCTGTCCGGCATCACCGCGACTGAGACGTAAATATTAGCGTTTTTCCCTTTTGTCAGTCCGTTTTCCTTAAGTGCCGCACGGGCCTCTTTTGTGAAATTTTTAAGAGGGACTTTTGTCCGTACCGTGAACACTTTATATCTCACGCTCGATGTCACCGCGGACGCTGCCGCGAGTTTCGAGCTGCCGCTCTGCAAAGGCACTCCCGTATACATTATGTCGAAGTCACCTGTCCAGCTGTAGATATCATCAGCCTCTTTCGACAGGAACGATATGAGAGATCCGGCGGAAATAAACAGGACCAAACTCAGCACGAGCGAGATTATCGCTCCTCTGTATCTTCTTCTGTCGAGCCTGAAATTCCTGCTCGCGAGCGCGCCTTCAAACCCGAACATTTTCCTCGCGGCGCCCGATATCCCGACCCTTGGCTTTTTACTGTCTTCTTTAAAGATGCCCCGCATCGCGTCTACAGGCGGCAGCTTCGAGACCTTCCTTGCCGGAATGAACGCTGAAAGCAGGAGCATGCACAAGGTGAGCCCTGCCGCGATGAGAAGATACGCCGGGTGCACGGTCAGTCCGAATCTCACCAAAGCGCTCCCCTCGATGAACACTTCCGAAGCAGTCGAACTTATGATATTTTTGACGACCCAGATCCCGCCGATACCGCATAAGATGCCCGGCGGTATACCCGCGGCTCCTATCATAAGGGCTTCCTCAAGCATACTGTGCCTCAGCTGCCTGCCTGTCGCCCCGATGGACATGAGTGCTCCGAACTGCCGTGCCCTGTCTGCTGTCGCGATCGAAAAAGCATTCACGAAAAGCAGCATCGAACCTATCGTTATTATGAGCAGGAGAAGCAAAGTCACCAGATACAGTATCGTCATGCTGTCAAATCCCGACGACGCTCCAAGATACGTGAGCAGATTGTTGTTGTAAGTATATGATCCGCTCGCCGGATTGAGATCGGCTGTAAAATCGTATATATCCTTCGGGTCCTCCGTCTTCACAAACGCGCAGTATTTCGACGACGCTCTGTTGTCAGGAGTTGTTATCGCCGTATATCCCGGCGATCCGTATTCTTCTATATTTGGCTGCTCGCAGATGCCGACAACAGTGTAAGTCCTCGTCTTCGTATCCGTGATCTCTTCCGCTGATCCCGCGTACTCAGTATTCGGCCATATCTGGGCTCCGGCTTTCACTTTGCCTCCCGTGTATGATTTGAACGATCTGACCGCTATCCTTTTCCCGACTTCAAGTTTTACCTTTTGTCCTATACGATATCTCACGCCTCCATCAGAATAAAGAGCCTCTGAAACGACCAGTTCCTTTGATGTCCTGGCCTCTCTTCCCTCTACTATATTTATGGCGGCTGTATCATACATGTTTTCGGAGTAACCGGAAATATACAGATACGGTTTATCGTTGTTCTTCGATCCCGAAAGCTTCGCGAACCCGATGCTCTCCGATGTATCAAGCTCCATGACGCGGTTGTCCGCCATCATAGTGCTTATCTTTGTGGAAGAGATCGGCTGCGTGCGCATATACCAGTCACCTTCTGTGGCTCTCGCGGAATTCGCAAGAAATGTCTGAAGGCTCGCGGCAAAAAGAAGGACGCCCGTGATCATGGCCGCGCAAACAACGACTCCGGCAATTATGACCGCAGTCCTCATCCTGTTCTTTTTCATCGCGTCTGTCGTTATCTTCCGGAAAACATTCACGTTCTGACCGCCCCGTACTCAGACATCCTGCCGTCCTCGATCGTGATGATCCTGTCCGCCTGCAAAGCGATATCCTCATCATGCGTTATCACGATAAGTGTCTGTTTGTATCTCTTGTTTGAATCCTTGAGAAGCTCGACGATCTCCTGACTGTTCCTGCTGTCGAGATTCCCTGTCGGCTCATCCGCGAGCACTATCGAAGGCGAGTTTATGACAGCCCGTCCTATCGAGACCCGCTGCTGCTGACCTCCCGAAAGCTGGTCCGGATAATGCTTCTCCCTGTCACTTAGCCCAAGAAGACCTATCAGCTCATCGAGCCTTGCCTCATCCGGCTCCCTTCCGTCAAGGTATACAGGAAGCGCTATATTCTCCCTTACATCAAGCGCAGGGATAAGATTGAAATACTGATAAATGAAGCCGACCTGGCGTCTTCTGAAGATCGCCCGCTGTTCCTCATTCTGCTTATAGAGATCCTCTCCGTCCACATATACATGTCCGTACGTAGGTTCATCAAGCCCGCCTATCATATGCAGTAATGTTGATTTCCCCGAGCCCGATGGTCCGACGACTGCTATGAAGTCGCCTTTTTCCACAGAAAACGATACGTCATCTACCGCTTTCACAGCGCCTTCTCCGCTTCCGTATATTTTTGTAAGTTTTTTCACTTCAAGTATCTTCATAACTACACCACTGTATGCTTATAAAATTTAACAGTGAACCTCGCGCCCTGTACATCGCGTCTGTTCTCGGCTTTTATACTTCCATTCTGCTCGCGTATGATCATTTTCGACATCGCGAGACCGATGCCAACGCTCGTCGACGCGGAATTCTTTCCTTTATAGAACCTTTCGAAGAGATGCGGCAGATCTTCCGCTGTGATACCGCTCCCGGTATCCTGCACGACTATCTCCGTGAACAGCTCATTCTCTCTCGCCTTCACCTCGACGGTCCCGCCTTCCGGCGTATGCTCCATACAGTTCTTTATGATATTCCCGATCGCTTCAGTGCTCCACTTGATATCGCCCTCATACTGCTCGTCTCCTTCAGAATCAAATTTGAATTCCTGATCCCTTATCTCCATCGGCACAAGAAGAGGTGATACGGCTTCCGATATCAGTTCAGTGACCGACACAGATCCTTTCTTGAATCCGGCAGTGCCCGCGTCTATTTTAGATATCTTAAGAAGCGATGTGATCAGCCACTCTATCCTCGCGAGCTGCTGGTCGATCTCCAGTATGTATTTCGCTCTTTCATCTTCCGAAAGATCGCTTTTCTTCAGGAACGACATCAGCAGATTTATCGTAGTAAGAGGCGTCCTGAGCTGATGCGATATATCGGCGATCGAATCGTTAAGGTATATCTTCTCCGATTCGAGTTCATGCGCCTGCTCCCTCAGCCTGATCGTCACCTTATATATCTCGCTTTTCAAAACCGCGTATTCGCCTTCGGAATTGTCTTCAAGTCCAAGCGGCTCCGCGCCGCTGAGTATCGAATCGAGAGTCGATGAAAGCTCGCTGAGCTTCTCGAGATTTTTTCGCGACACGAACAGCCACGCGCAGGTAAGAAAAACGCAGGCCGCAAGCACGAGCATACCGCACTGCGGCATCACAAAAAATCCGGCGGCAGTGAATACTGCCGTCAGTATCAGATCAAGCGTCATCGCTTTTTTGATTCCCGGATTTTTGAATAATTTCATAAGGCCGCCGCCTTTCTAATCTCCGACTCTGTAGCCGAGGCCCCTCACAGTCTTGATGATCGTAGGGTTCTGCGGATCGTCTTCGATTTTTTCACGCAGTCTTTTTACGTAGACTGTCAGCGTATTGTCGTTCACGAATTCGCCCGCGATGTCCCAGATCTCTTCGAGCAGCTTGTTCCTTGAAAGCACCTGCCCCTGATGATTGAGGAATACGAGAAGCAGCCTGTACTCGAGGACCGACAGGAAAACTTCCTCGCCGTTTTTATGGACTGTCCCCTTCAGCGAATCCACCTTAAGATCGCCTATCTCGATTATCGGTTTGACTCCGCCGCTCCTTCTGAGGACCGAGTTTATCCTCGACACGAGCTCCTTCGGTCTGAACGGTTTCGTGATATAGTCGTCCGCGCCCATATCGAGCCCGGTGACGGCTGTAGTTTCATCGTCGTACGCAGTAATGAAAATGACCGGTGTGCCGGCATTCAGGTTTTTCGCCTCATCCGCCTTTATCGCGGAGCATACAGCGTAACCGCTCCCGTCCGGGAGATTTATATCTAGCAGAGCTATATCGAATTTGTTTTTAGCTATGAGACCGAGGGCTTCCGTCTGCGTCTGCGCGGCAGACACCTCAAAGCCTTCCGCTTTGAGAAGTTCATCGAGATTTTCGATGATATCGGTATCGTCTTCAACAAGTAAGATCTTAGTCATATTCCGCCTCTTTTCTTCATTTTACTTAGATTATCATTATATCATCACTGCAAATACGGGTCAAAATTTTGAAGTCAATGTGACAATGCCGTTATTAAATGGTAGAATGGTGTCTGTTGATAAATATCAATCAATAGAACTCAAGGGAGGACATGATGGATTTCAAAGGTAAACTGACAGACAGGGCTTTCGTAAAAGATTTCTGCGTCAGATATTCCGATACCGATGAAAAAAACGCGCTCAGCGCGGCGAACTTAGTGAACATACTCCAGACCGAATGCATAAACCACTCGGCGGCGGCCGGACACGGTCTGGATTACTTCAAAGATACACATACAGGATGGGCCGTATCGCACTGGCACATCTGGGTAGATTCGCTTCCTAAGGAAGGGGATTATATACATGTGAGCACGTGGAGCAAACCTTTCCGCCACGCGCAGGCGCACCGTGACATTTCCATAGAGGACGAGACGGGGCATGAACTCATCCACGCTTCATGCAGATGGGTGCTGATGGACACCGAGTCGCGCCACCCTATCAAGACTGAAGCGATCATGGACGATTACTGCTTCGAAACAGCTCTGCCTTACAGCGACGAGAAGTTCAGGATGCCGTCATCTTCCGAGGATGCCGACATTTACGACCGCGAGTTCACTGTCGAGCGAAGTGATATGGATGTGAACGGACATACGAACAACGCGTCTTACATCAAGTGGGCGGTGGACGACATCCCCGACGATATTTTCATGTCGCATACTCTTAAAGAAATGATAGTCAAATACCATAAGGAATGCGCGAAGGGCGATCATGTGAAAAGCGAGTGCGCGATCGAGAAGGCAGATGACGGGCGGCTTTTGATCATAAGCACGCAGTACGATGCCGACGATCCGAAGAAGATGCTCTGCATCACCGCGTCTTACTGGGAGAAAGAAGATTAGTCCCGCGCGATATTTTTGATGTATTTGCACAGCACCGCTGTCACAAGAACGACGGCGGTCACTATCTCGAAAAGAAGAAGCGCTGTCATGAACGGGACGAGCAGATCCCCCGATCCTCCGGAAAACGCGCCGATGCCATAAAGCCACAGCGCGAACTTTTTCGCGGCCATCGCCGGCAGCACGAGCGGGAATGTGAATGCTGTGAATGACGGCATGAACGGGAGCGACATAAGCTTCGGCAGTCTCGCGAGCACCATGAAGTAAAGCGCCTGTCCGATGACGAACATCGTGATCATGATCTGCGCCGGAGCGTCTGTCAGCGCGAGAAGCCCCGCGAGCGTGAGGCTGAACGGCGCCGCGAACAATGTGAAGAAAGGCCTGAGCCCTGTCGGCATCGGGACTTTTTTATATCTGATGACGGAGACGGCAAGTATCGGAAGGGCGCATATTATAGCGATCCAGAGCGATATCTCTCCTATGATCTTCAGGCCGAACACCGGCGCTCCGAGCGAAGC
Organism: uncultured Clostridia bacterium; assembly: GCA_937915045.1. GTDB lineage: Bacteria > Bacillota > Clostridia > Peptostreptococcales > Anaerovoracaceae > JALCRY01. Next base: position 6,627 of record CALDNM010000057.1, on the reverse strand, counting down.
TACGGCGATCCCGACGTAAGGGATGAGCCATGCCGGTGTCACGTCTTCCAGTTTGAAATGGAGGACGTACCTCCATGTGAACCATATTATTACGATCATATCCGCGGCGAACGCGAATACCCAGACCGCTTCTGTCACTGTCCTGACCGCTCCGGCGTCCGCGCCGCTGTATCTTTGTATCAGCGACATCTGCAGCATCATCGCCATGAAAAGTGTGCAGATCGTACATCCTGCCGACGCGCTTGCTCCGATCTCCTTCAGCGCGCTTTTATGATCCGCCAGCACGCGGATGAGCGTGGCTCCAGCCACGATAAATGATATTATAAGAAACAGGAGAGCAAGCTTCTCCTGTATCCCTCTCATAGGATCCTGATAATTGTGAAGCAGATTCGCGAGCCCGGCGAAGCCGAGCCCGACCCCGAAAAACGGTACCGGGATCTTCTTTATCGTTTTCATTTTTTTCTCCCGGCCGCGGCTTCACTCGCGCGCTCAGCGTAACATCCGCACACGCTGCCGTCGTCCTTCACACCGGTGTCTCCGCATTCGCGGCACAGATATTTTACGTCCATGTAATCGACCGGGATATCGTTTTCGGCGAGAAGTCTCGCGCGTTCACGCGAAAGCGCGGCTCCTTCGGCTTTGATCTTTTCGAGGCGCTCGAGTTTGTCCGGGCCGCCTCCGATCGCTGTCTTTGTAAGTTTCATATTGAGGTCGACAGTCTCCGTATCGATCGCGCGTACACGCGGGACCTTCACGTAGACTTCTTCCTTCCGCTCGTCAGCTTCACGCTGCTCGCGGTCTCTTATCTCATCGTAATACGCCATGACCTGAGCGCGCGTGACGCCTCCCGGGCCTTTGGCGCCGGACGGTTTTTTCGTGTTGATGATAACGCTGTTCACGTAATTTAAATTCGGGTTCGATATGCCGCTCGTCTTGCCGCACGCGGATAGTATCTCATCCATCGAGCAGTCGAGCTCATCGAGCCATCTGTCTATCATTTTCTTTTCGTTCTCGGTCGCGAAACGTCTGAAGCCGAGGGCTTTCATGACGCGGCTGTACGTGTAATGTCTCTGATCCTTTTCGCCGAGGAATTTTTCTATCTGTTCTTTTGTGTCGAGTCCGCGCGATGCCCAGTCAGTCACTACTTTGCCTACATACCTGACATTCGTCTTTCCTTTTTCTGAGCAGAATCTGTAGGCGTACGCGATCATCTCTGTTGTCGCGCCGAGGTCTTCGATCCATCCCAGGATCTCCTGCATCTCATTTCCCGAAATAGTACAGCCGGTCATCATCTCTATTCTGGTATAAAGCTCTTTGAGAGGCTTGTTCTCGAGCACTCTCTCAGCTCCCGGAGCAGTACGCGTCGCCGCGCTCTCCTCCGCGCTGCCGGCTTCTTTTTTATCGTCCTTGCCGCTGCAGCCATTACCGTAAAGCTTCTCTCTGAATGAGACGAACTCGATCGTGTCGCCGTCTTTCTCTACAGCGCCTGTGCTCTCCCAGTATATCCACGCCTTTTTCACGACGGCCTCTTCCATGCGGAGCGTCTTCGCGATCTCGGCATCTTCTACGGGCCTTCCGATATCGGCGTACATGAGCGCAAGCAAATATACCTTCACGTAATCTGAAGGCGCGTCAGGCATTATTTCATTGATGAAAAGATTCTCGACTCCCGTTTTTTCGAGATACGAGTTCTTTATGGTCCCGCGTTTGAATTTCATTTGCTGCTCCAAAGGTGCTATCTGATATCGCTCTTGTTCACGAACTTCGTGTACTTACTCTGCCATCTGACCTCGACAGTCCCCGTCGGGCCGTTTCTCTGCTTGGCGACGTTGACTTCACAAACTCCCGGATTCTCTGTATCCGGATTGTAGACCTCGTCTCTGTACAGCATGAGGATGACGTCCGCGTCCTGCTCTATTGCGCCGGATTCACGAAGGTCGGACATTATCGGACGATGGTCGTTCCTTGTTTCCGGCATTCTTGAAAGCTGTGAAAGCACGAGGACAGGGCACTCCATTTCTCTCGCGAGCTGCTTGAGTCCTCGCGAAAGGGAAGTGATCTCCTGCTGTCTGTTGTCTGCCTTGCCCTGAAAATCCATCAGCTGCAGATAGTCCAGCACTATGAGGTCGAGCCCTTTTTCCGCCTTGAGGCGGCGGCATTTATTCTTGATCTCGAGTATCGAGATACCCGGTGTATCATCTATCATTATCGGCGCGCTGCCGAGCGTATCGGCTGCCGCTATTATCCTGTCCCACTCGGACTGGTCGAGCGTGCCCTTCCTGATCCTGTCACTGTCGACCGCTGATTCCATAGAAATAAGTCTCTGTGAAAGCTGCAGTCTCGACATCTCCAGGCTGAATATGAGGACCTGGCATCCTTTGGCCGCGGCATTCCTGGCCGCGCACAGCGCGAACGCTGTCTTACCCATGGAAGGTCTGGCCGCGAGTATTATGAGGTCCGATTTCTGAAGGCCTGTGGTGCGGTTGTCGAGATCGATCAGGCCCGTCGGCACACCGGTAAGGCTGCCTTTCATCTTCGCGCGCTTGTCGATCTCCTCCATATTCTTCATCAGGACTTCCTCGAGAGGGACCATGTTCTGGCTTCCCCGATTCTGTGTGATCTGGAAGATCTGCCTTTCAGCGCTGTCGAGCACCTGCTTGGCATCCACACTGTCCTTATACCCTTCATCCATGATATTCGAAGCCGCGGTTATCAGTCTGCGAAGTTCCGCTTTCTCAGCGATTATCTTCGCGTACTCAGCCGCGTTCGAAACAGAAGGCACTATCTCGGATGAGCTCAGTGAAGCCACATATCCTCTGCCGCCTACCATTTCAAGCGAACCCCTTTTGCCCAGCTCTTCACAGACCGTCAGCATATCCACCGGCGTGCCTGCAGCGTTGAGCGAAGTGATCGCTTCGAATATTTCTTTATTATTGTTGTTGTAAAAATCTTCGGCCTTGACATACTCCGACGCTTCATAAAGAGCGTCCTTGTCCAGCATAGAGGCCCCGAGGACCGATTTCTCAGCTTCCTCGCTGTGTGGTGGGATCCTTTCCATTTTCATCTCCTGATCATACTGTGACGTTTACTTTCATCTTCGCCTGTATGCCCGCGAAAAGCTTCACGGGAACGACCTTGAGGCCGACTTCCTTTATAGGGCTGTCGAGTACGATCTTCTTCTTGTCGACCGCGATGCCGAACTGCTCTTCGAGATTTTCCGCGATATCCTTTGAAGTAATAGATCCGAAAAGTCTTCCGCCTTCTCCGCTCTTTGTCTTGATGACTACCGTGATCTCATTGAGTTTCTTTTCGAGTTCCCCGGCCGCCGCCTTATTTTCTTCTTCCTTCTCAGCCATTATTTTTTTCTGCTTTTCTAGGCTGCGGATATTTCCGTCCGTAGCTTCCTTGGCCATCCCCTTCGGGATAAGTCTGTTTCTCGCGAATCCGTCGCTGACTTTCACGACGTCTCCCGCTTTGCCTGTACCTTTTACATCTTTAATTAATATCACTATCATTTTCTCTTCTCCAGTAATTCCTTTATCTGATTTATTGCTTCTTCAGGGCTCATCTTCACCTGCGCTCCGGCAGTCGTGAGATGTCCGCCACCTCCGAATTTTTCCATTATCACCTGGACGTTTATTTCACCGAGCGACCTCGCGCTGATGACCGTCCTGCCATGTTCGTCTTTCCCGGAAACAAAGCTTGCCGTTACTCCTCTCACTGTCAGCAGCTCGTCAGCGACCTGTGAGTTTATGATCTGCGCGTTGTTGTTCTCTCCCTGACAGATCGAGAAGCCTATGCCGTCGTCCGTGAACTCAGCCTGCGCCACGCAGTTTGCCCTTATGAGGAATGTCTCCTTGTCGGTCTGGAAGAACTTTTTGACTTCTCCCGTATCCGCGCCCGCGCGCTTCAGCCATGCTGCCGCTTCGAACGTACGCACTCCGGTCTTCACTGAAAACCTGTTCGTATCTACCATGATCCCCGCGAGCATCCCTTCGGCTTCAAGCCTCGTCAGCTGCTTGCGGTCCACCGTATATTCCAGGATCTCCGCAACGAGCTCCGATGTCGAAGACGCGTACGGTTCCTGATATGAAAGTGAAGGGCTGTCTATAGATTCCTCCGCCTTTCGGTGGTGGTCTATGACCACTACTTTGTCCGCCTTGTCAAACAGCTTCGGGCATTCCGTAAGGCTCGGTCTGTGTGTATCGACGACTACCAGAAGGAGTCCCGGCTTTACGGTCTCATCGAGATTCTTGTTATTTATGAGGTTGTAGTCTCCGGTATCTTTCGCCGCGCTGTACATGACATCGAGCGCCTCATTGTAATCATTCACGAGTACGAACGTGTCTTTGTTCAGCGGTTCTGAAAGCCTGTATATCCCGAGCGCTGCTCCGAACGAGTCCATATCAGGATTCGCGTGTCCCATTATGACGACTGTCGATGCCGCTTCGATGAGCTTCTTGAGAGCGAACCCGATGATCCTCGACTTGCCCTTGTTTCCTTTTTCCACAGTCTGTGTCTTACCGCCGTAATAGTATATCTTGTTCCCGTTCTTGACGACTACCTGATCTCCTCCGCGGCCCAGCGCTACCATGAGCGCGTCCATTGAGAACGTGTCATCCTCCTCAGGGCTTTCGCCTCCGAAGCCGATGCCGATGCTCAGCGTGACAGGAAAGTCCGCTTCCGTTTCGATATCTCTCACCTCATCGAGGATGCTGAACTTCGATCTCGCCTGCTCGTCGAAATACTTCTTCTCGAACACAGCTATGTATCTGTCCTGCTTCACTCTTGTGACCGACGCTCTCATCTTCGCCGCCCAGAATCTTATCTTCTTATCTATCTCCGAAGAAAGCACTGCCTGATTTTCTTTCGCGGTGCTTGAAAGAAGTTCATTGTAGTTGTCTATATTGACGACAGCGATGCACGCTTTTTCTTTTTCATATCTGTTTTCGATATCTTCGTAGTCTGTGACATCCATAAAGTAGATGCCCATGCCGTCCTTTGCCGATTCCCCATTCACGAAAGAAGGAATGACCCTGAAACTGCGGTCGTTCCTCTGGATTATCGCGCTCCCGCCGGTTTTAGCCGCGTCGCGGAGCTGTTCGTCCTTTATCCCGGTCAGAGCAAATATATCTGAACCTACGATCCCGTCGTACAGGAACACATCCCCGATGCGCGGGCTCGCGCTTGTAACTTTTCCGTCCGCGTCGACGAAACACGCCGGGAACGGCATAAGATCAGTGATCCCGGAGTTCAATTTCTTATCAGACATAGATGACCCTTCCTTTCTGAACTGTGCATTATATTATATCATAAATTCAGATGAATGCCGAACTAAAAAGACGGCCTGCATAGCAAGCCGCCTTAGTTTCAAACTAGTCCTGTGTATAAGGGAGAAGCGCCACTGTTCTGGCTCTCTTGATAGCCCTAGTGACTTCTCTCTGATGTACAGCGCATGTGCCTGTGACTCTCTTCGGGAGGATCTTGCCTCTCTCAGTGATGAATCTCTGCAGTGTCTCTACATCTTTGTAATCTATCTTGGCGTCTTTGTCTGCGCAGAACTGGCAGACCTTTTTCTTTCTGTAGCCGCCGCCACCTCTTCTTCTGTCCATATTGACATTCTCCTTTCGTTAGAATGGGATGTCGTCATCAGGTATCTCTTTGAAATCAGGAGGTACCGCTGCCGCCTGACGGCCGCTTCCCTGCTGCTGATCGTTTCCTGCCGGTCTTCCGCTGCCCGAAGGCGCGCTGCCCGCATTATCGTTCCTGCTGCCTAAAAATTCCACTCTATTTGCTACGACGTCGGTCGTGTAGACCTTATCGCCGTTTTTATTCGTATAACTTCCCGTCTGGATGCGGCCTTCGATCGCTACCTGTCTACCTTTTGAAAGGTATTTCTGTACGGTCTCTGCCTGTCTTCCGAAAACGGTTATACGCGGGAAATCCGCTTCCCTGGTCCCGTCCTGCCTCGGCGGTCTGTCGATCGCGATGCTGAACGTTGCTATGGCCATATTGCTTTCTGTATATCTGACCTCGGGATCGCGGGTAAGTCTTCCGATAAGCTGTACGCTGTTCATATTCCGACCTCCCTATTTCTCGTCTTTGTTTACAATGATATGTCTCATAATCGGATCCATGATCTTGAGTCTTCTGTCCAGTTCTTTTGGAACAGTTGTCTCAGCCTGGAATTCGATGACGACGTAGTATCCTTCATTTTTCTTTTCGATAGGATACGCGAGTTTTCTCATGCCCCATTCGTCAACATCTCCGAGAGTTCCATTTTCCGAAATGATCTTCTTAACTGCTTCGATCGCTTCGTTTTTCTTTTCCTCTTCGAGAGTAGGGTTCACGATGAACATGACCTCATAATTTGTCATTCTTTTCACCTCCTGCGGACTAACGGCATCGGTCTCCCCGATGCAGGATAGCATTCTGCCGAATTGCAGAATCACGCTTATCTATTATACACGAATCACCGGCAAATGCAAGCCATTTCACTGTTCCTCGCTTTATGATCTTAGGCACAGGGTCGGGTTGTGCCCGTATAATGGTGTAAATTGATAATACAAAATAAAAGGAGCCACTGCTCCATCTTCAGGTATAATGGTAATTACTAACAAAACTAAA
>CALDNM010000056.1 GCA_937915045.1 uncultured Clostridia bacterium | reverse complement strand
GGGCAGATTTCCAAATTTAATCATTGCGGAAAATCATTTTAGTAGTATAATATTCGCAGTATGTTTTGATAAAGTATTTATTGAGGGAGAAACTAATGGGAAAAAACAACAGAATAATCCAGATCGATGAGAAGGTACCTCTAGGTCGAGGTATTCCTCTCAGCATCCAGCACACGTTCGCGATGTTCAGCGCGTCGGTGCTCGTTCCGTATTTATTGGGGATAAGTCCTGCTATCGCTCTTCTTATGAATGGCGTCGGCACACTTATCTTTATTTTTGTAACGAAAGGCCGCTCGCCTGCCTATCTCGGCTCGAGCTTCGCGTTCATATCGCCGGCTCTTCTCGTTATAAACAATCCTGATCTGGGATACCAATACGCGCTTGGAGGATTTGTGATCACCGGATGTATATTCATAATCGTAGCGATCATAATCAAGTTCGTCGGAGTACACTGGATAGATGTTGTGCTTCCGCCGGCAGCGATGGGACCTATCGTAGCGCTTATCGGACTCGAACTCGCGGGGAACGCGGCTTCGAACGGCGGCCTGATCACATCTGCAACATATACACATATCAATCCGAAGTTCGCGGCAGTATTCGTCGTGACACTTCTTATCGCTGTGTTCGGACAGATCCTGTTCAGAGGATTCGCGGCGGCGATCGCGATACTGATCTCGATAATAGCGGGTTACTGCATAGCGCTTGCATGCGGACTTGTCGATTTCACGGCGATGCACCAGCAGACGTGGCTCGCTCTCCCGAATTTCCTCTTCCCTAAATTCAGTCTTGAAGCGATACTGATAATCATTCCTGCTTCGCTCGTAGTCATCTCTGAACACATAGGGCATCAGGTAGTCACATCAGAGATCGTAGGAAGAGATCTTCTCAAGGATCCGGGCCTGCACAAGACGCTGCTTTCAGACGGGATCTCGACAGTGCTTTCCGGATTATGCGGATCGGTACCGACTACGACTTATGGTGAGAACATCGGAGTCATGGCGATCACTAAGGTCTACAGCGTCTGGGTCATCGGCGGAGCGGCTTGCTTCTCGATCCTGCTTTCATTCATAGGAAAAGCGTCAGGACTCATCCAGACGATCCCGGCTCCTGTAATGGGCGG
>CALDNM010000055.1 GCA_937915045.1 uncultured Clostridia bacterium | reverse complement strand
CATAAAACCATTTTTAATGTCCGCATTTTATCATTTAAGGTAGAAGGTGTCCGAAAAAGGACAAAAAGAGAAAAACGGAAGTGTTTTCACGCGATATTTCTCAAAATCGATCGAAAAACAAGTTTTTTGATTGGCCCGACCAACTTTTTGTGGAAAATTGTCTGAATAATGATATAATTACGCATATTCAACTTGTAATATTTACGTTTTTTATGCATTACTACTAGAATGGAGGACCGATATGACTAAAGACGATCTGAAACAATTACAGCAGGAAGCGCCTTTCGCTCCGATAAGCACATTGATATACGAATATATCAAAGATGAAATAATAAAGATACACCTGCTTCCCGAGACGAGGCTGATAGAGAGTCAGATAGCGAATGACCTCGGGATATCAAGGACTCCGGTAAATACGCCCTGGACATGCTGGTAGAGGAAGGGCTTCTTAGTAAAGAGGAACATAAAGCTCCCGTGGTCGCGACGGCCAGCCTCAGAGACTGCCTGTATATTTATCACGCGAGGATGGGGATCGAGGGGGAAGCGGCTTATTACGCCGCGCAGAACGCTTCAGATGAGCAGATAGCGGAGATAGAAGCTCTTCAAAAAGAATACAGACAGTATTTTCTGGACGGAAGAGATCCGATGGACGCGGCGGAGATAGATTATAAGCTGCACGGAGCAGTCGTGAACGCGTCCGGGAATCCATATATAATCGGGATGTACGACTGCATCAAAGCGCGCGCTCTCAGGAGCAGATGTTATGTGCAGTATTTAGTGGGCCCGAAAGACTCATCCAAAGAACTGACTCAGAGATTAAGATGCCACGATTCATTCATCTTCGCTCTGAAAAATGGGCTGGCGGATGCAGCGAGAGACGCGATCAAACTGGATATAAACGGAATGATAGAGATGTACGTTCTTCGCTGATTTTTCGCAAACAGTGTTTTTAAAAAGTATTTTATCTCGTTTTTTTCTCAATAATGCGCTTAATAAGACACGTTCTTTCCAACGTGATATATTTTATTACCAGATAGAATAATATCCGCATATAAATCGCAAATCATGATATGATAATCGCGTGATCCGCGTGGAAGGAGACAAAAATGAGTTTAGAATTTGACGAGAAATTATCACGTCTGCAGAAACCTGACAGAAGCGAAATGACAGATGCTGAATATGATGTATTCAACAGCAATGTAGAGGCGATGATGACAAACTGGGGATTTATCAATAATCTCTTCAAGGTATTGCCGCTGAACGCTTCAGAGTATATCGGATTTCTGGATTTCAAAGATTCACTGTATAATCCGGGGAAGACATTCCTCAGCGCTGCCGATAAAGAAATGATCGGTCTCGTTGTATCTTCGACAAACGGATGCACATATTGCCTTACAACACATAGCGACAATCTCAGAGGCTTCACCGGTGATCCGGCGTGGGTCGACAAAATAACGTACAATTATCGCGCTGCGGAAATGACAGAAAAGCAAAGAGCACTGTGCGACTACGCATATTTTGTCACGGCATATCCGCGCGAGATCGATACCGAGCAGGTCGATAATCTGAGAGCCGCCGGCTTTAACGATCATGAGATCCTTGAAGCTGCTTTTGTTGCAGGGTTTTTCAATTATACTAATCGCTGGGTGAGCACTTTAGCGCCAACACCTAACGAAGGGCATTATTTCCATAATAGAGAAAAGAAATAATGCGGACGAAAGAGGTTTGACATGGACACAAAATACGAAAAACTTTTTGAAAAAGGACAGATAGGCCGGCTGCAGGTCAAGAACAGAGCGGTGATGGTGCCAATGGGCACTGATTTCGCGAATCATGACGGCACCGCGTCGATGCGTCTTATCAGATATTATGAGGAGCGCGCGAAGGGCGGGATCGGTCTCATTATCAATGAGTATACACAAGTCGATGATGTGGACAGTGTACCGACCAATTATCAGCTCAGCCTCGCGACTGACTGGCGCATAGCGGCAGCGGAGCAGCTTACAGAAACAGTACATAGATACGGCTGCCTCATTTTCGCGCAGCTGCATCACGGCGGCGCGACTTCAAAGCCGGCGCTCAGCGGATTGCAGTCGATCGCGCCAAGCGATATCCCGGCAGCTCCGGGCGGAGCAGTCCCTCGTCCAATGACAAAAGAAGATATAGAGCGCGTGCAGCAGAAATTTGTTGACGCGGCGGTCAGAGCGAAGAAGGCGGGATATGACGGTATAGAACTCCACGGAGCTCACTCATATCTGATAGGCCAGTTCTTCAGCCCTTACTACAATAAACGTACGGATGAGTATGGCGGAAGCCTTGAGAACCGTATGCGCTTTATCGACGAGATAATAGACAAGATACGTGATACGCTCGGACCGAATTTCCCGATCTCAGTTCGTATATGCGGAGATGAATTTACTCCGGACATACCGGATACGCTTGATCTGAATGACGGCCTCGCGATAGGCAAACACCTTGAGGGAAAGGGCATAGATGTCCTCGACGTGAGCAACGGAAGCGGCCTGAACGGCAACGCGAACTGTGACTCATACTCATACACTCCGGGATGGAAAAAACATGTCGCGAAAGCTTTCAAAGAACAGCTGAGTATCCCGATCATAGCGACAAATACTATCAAGTCTCCTGAATTTGCGGAGCAGCTTCTTGAAGAAGGTGTATCGGATTTCGTCGGACTTGGAAGATCGCAGTTCGCGGATCCTATGTTCATGAAAAAAGCGAAAGAAGGAAGAGCGGACGAAATACGTACATGCATAGGATGTATGGTCTGCAGAGAACGTCTTCTCGTGCATCTCAATTCACTGGCGTGCGCTGTCAATCCGCGCATGGGCAGAGAATATATACTTGGTGATGTCAAAAAAGACGGTGACGGAAGACCGGTCGCAGTCGTAGGCGGAGGCCCGGGAGGAATAGCTTACGGATTAAAGCTCATATACAAGGA
>CALDNM010000054.1 GCA_937915045.1 uncultured Clostridia bacterium | reverse complement strand
CACATTTCTTTTTTTCGAGATCATCGATGAGTCCGTCGACTCCGCGCGAGATCAGCGACCAGATCTGGTCTTCGGTCTCTTTGGTATTTGGCAGTTCTCCTCTGATTATCATGCCGACAAATGTAGTCGCCGTATTCAGTGTGAATGTCCACAGTACAGGCCCCTGCACCGCCCTGAACAGCCCGACTTCCTTATCCGCGCCTTTTATGACACTCGAAAAATCTTTGAAATATACAGCCTGCTCTGCCATGATATCCTCATTGTATCTTGGCGATGCTTTGAAACTGCTGTAAAAAAGCGTGTTGTTCGGATGATCTATCATATAGTGATAATACATCCTCCACATGACCTCTGTAGTATTGACTTTGTCCGCAAGCAGCTGATCGACCTTATCGCTATAACCTTCAAACATCGCCGCGATCTCTTTGTCTACTTTTATAAAAGCTGCTGCAAGGAGCTCATCCTTGTTTTCGAAATAGTTATACAGGCTGCCCTCAGCAAGCTGTGCCTTTTTTGCGAGCGCCTTAGTCGTAAAAGATTCAAGTCCCACTTCAGCGACAAGATCTATCGCCGCATTCACTAGAGTTTTCCTCGTATTATCCGTTTTTGCTGACATTTCTACCTCCGTAAAAATTCTTTATTACATTCCAATAATACATTACTGTGGATAGATATTCAATAAATATGTTATTTTATAACAACAAAAGGACGCCGAAGCGTCCTCCTGCCGGATAATGTTGTTTGTTGATCTCTATTTAGTCTTCGCGTTCACGATACTTGTGTACGCGCTGTGATCCGCGATCTTCGAAACTGTCTTGACCGCCCTTACTTTATAATAGTAGGTTTTCTTCGCCTTCAGATTTTTATTCGTGTACGAAGTGCCCTTGACCGTTGCGATCTTTTTGAAAGTGCCATTCGTTTTCGCCGCTCTGTACACCTGATAATTCTGCGCGCCGCTGACCTTTGCCCATGTGACCTTTACTTTCTTTTTGCCTGCCGCCGCCTTCACTGAAGCCGGAGCAGCGATTTTTTCATTTACAGTAATGTTGTATGTCTTCGTCTTTTTCGAAGGTGTCCAGTTCGTGTCGTACGTTGTGAGCGCAGTCGAAACAGCGATCTTAGTGCCCTGAGTCACCGGGATATTCCGGCTCGCTTTGTAAGTCGTGCCATCCACTGTTATTGAAACTGTCGCGTTCTTGTTCACTGCCGCCGGCGTAAGCTTTACGTATGTCGTGCCCGCAGGTACATTGAGCAGATATTTCGTCGTCGACCCGCTGAACTTAGGAGAAAGCGTCCCCTTCGAAGAAGTCAGCGATTTCAGATTTCCATTT
>CALDNM010000053.1 GCA_937915045.1 uncultured Clostridia bacterium | reverse complement strand
GCGGCGGCCCGGGAGGTATGCAGGCCGCGATAGTTCTTGCGGAAAGAGGATTCAAAGTAACGCTTTTCGAAAAAGAAAGCGCGCTCGGCGGGACTCTTAACCTTGCGGACAAACCACCTCACAAAGGTCTCATCGAGGATCTGATCGCGTCGCTCAAGAGGCAGATGGAAGTCTTTGGAGTAGATGTGAAACTCGGAACTGACGCGACACCTGAGATGGTCAAAAAACTTGATCCGGTCGGCGTCTTCGTGGCAGGCGGCGCTCAGCCGATCATCCCGAAAATGCCGGGTATAGACGGGGCAAATGTCGTTACTGCGGAATCTGTAGTGCGCGGCGAGGTCAAGCCAACAGGAAAAGTCGTCGTTGTCGGAACAGGAATGACGGGACTTGAGACATCGGAAATGCTAGGCGAAGCAGGGTGCGAGCTTACTCTTGTAGAGATGGTCGACACTGTAGGGCCGGGGCTGTTCGCGGTGATACTCAATGAACTCATGGATCGCATAAACGCGTTCTCACCTACGATACTTACGAGCCACAAACTTCTGAGTGTCTCGCCGACGGGAGTCGAACTTGAGAAAATGGCTGACGGATCGAAGGTATCTGTCGACGCCGATTATGTAGTTCTTTCGCTTGGCGTTTCGCCGAGGAAGGGCGTAGTCGAAGCGTATGAGGCTGAGTTCATGAATGTGTTCGCGATAGGCGATGCCAGAAAAGGCGGCAGGATATATGACACGATGAGAGACGGATACAACACGGCTTTCGTATTCGAGCCATGATCATGATGTAAAACAGAAAGGAAAAAGCAATGGCGAAGAATTATGGAAAAATATCGGAACTGCCATTGGATATAGAAGGCAATTTCATTGACAATTCGGAGAAGAGACTGGTCTTCGGACCGAACGGGAGATTCTGGGATGATTACGCGATGCGTTGTTTCAGCTTGAACCCGGGAGCGAAGTCGGCTCTGCATAAGCACGCGTGGCCGCATATGGTCGTGTGCCTCTCCGGAAAAGGGGTATTCAATATCGAGGGCGAAAAAGCGTTCCTCGAAAAAGGTTCATGGGCGTATGTTCCAGGAGACGCGATGCATAATTTCTGGAACGAGTCA
>CALDNM010000052.1 GCA_937915045.1 uncultured Clostridia bacterium | reverse complement strand
TACTCCGAGGTATTTACTTTTCAATCTACATTTAAATTATACAGGAAGCTCCTTTGAATGATTCCTTGTTCTCTCTTGTTGACTATAATATAACGCCGGCTGTATAATAAGTAAAACGGTAAAAAATAATGCTCAGCATTAGAAAAACTTATTGCTGGAAAGAGCGCGGCGTCGCGGGAACGGAGACGATTTGGATACTAAAAAGTATGAAGCTGTGGTCAGGATATCGGAGAGCGGCAGTATCACAAAGACGGCTGAAAAAATGGGATATACGCAGTCGGGCGTGACACAGATGCTGAACAGCCTCGAGGAAGAGATGGGCCTCACTCTTCTCATGCGTACGAACAAAGGGGCGCGTCTTACGAACAGCGGCAAGGCGATGCTCCCGTTTTTCATCGCCGCGTGCAACTGTGAGGAAAGGATACGCCAGGAGACGGACAGGATACTCGGAAGAGAGACGGGAACAGTGACGGTCGGCGCGCTGACGAGCATCGCGGCCGCGTTCATGCCGAAGATAATAAAAATATTCAGCGAGAAATTCCCCGATATCAATGTGGTGCTTATCGAGCTTTCCTCAGCGAAACTGGAAGAGATGCTTGTAGACGGACGTATAGATGTAGCGCTGCATGAGCTTACTGGCAGCAGCGAATACGAGTCACACGAGCTTTTGAAAGATGAGATCAAGGCCGTGGTACCTTTCGGGCATGAGCTGGAAAAGAAGAAAAAAGTCACATTCGAGCAGCTCAGCGAATATCCATTTCTGCTTCACGCGACAGACGATTCTCAAATGACGAACATGGACTGGGCCGCGAAAAAAGCGGGCGCGGAGAAGATAAAATGGAACGTCAAGTATTCGTGCGACGATGACCTCACGATGATGAACATGGTGAAAGAAGGATTCGGAGTCTCGCTCGCCGGCGAATTGCTGCTGAGGAATTATCCGGGGAAGGGCGCGGAGATCTCGCTTTCGCCGAAAGTCTACAGACATCTGTGCCTGTCGGTGCGATCGAGGAAATATGTCTCTCCGGCGGCGCGGTCGTTTATCGAATGCGTCATGGAAAACGCTGCTGCTCTTCAGAAAATATCAAGAGGTGAAAAATGATCTGCAAAAAATGTGGTACTGATAATATGCCGGGCTCGCTCTTCTGCATGAAGTGCGGGGAGAAGCTGGTCCCGGAAGAAGATGAAGAAAATGTTTTTGAAATAAATGAGTTCATGGCTGAGGCTGCTGACCTGGCTGAAGACGAAGGTGTCTGCCGCGTATGCGGAGCGGTGAACCGTCCCGACGCGCTTTTCTGTATGTCGTGCGGCGCGGAGCTCGGCGGCGAAGAAGAGGAAGAGGAGTTCGTGATGCCGGGGGTCTGCCCTGTGTGCGGCACAGTAAACCGCCCCGACGCGCTGTTTTGCATGGCGTGCGGAGCGGAACTCATACATTACTTAACGTAAAACTTCAGATAGCCATATCCCTTCGCGGACATTTCGTCGTAAGGGATGAATTTGAGCGAGGCCGAATTCATGCAGTAACGCGTGCCGTTCGGTGATTCCTCGTCGTCGGAGAATACGTGTCCGAGGTGGGTGTTCCCGATGCGGCTCAGCACTTCAGTGCGCGACATGCCGTAGCTGTTGTCCTGCTTTTTGACGATCGAAACGGTGTCGATAGGTTTCGAAAAACTCGGCCAGCCGCAGGATGAATCGAATTTGTCTTTCGAGAAAAACAGCGGCTCTCCCGTCACTCTGTCGACATAGATCCCAAGATCTTTTTTATCCCAGTATTCGTTGTGGAAGGCTTCTTCGGTGTCCGCCTTCTGCGTGATCCGGTACTGCTCCACGGTCAGCATTTTTTTGATCTTGCTTATCGGCGGCAGGCTGTAATCAGCCGGGTCGTATTTGAGCGACTGGACCGCGTATATTTCTGAAGGCGTGACGTGACAATAACCGCCCGGATTTTTCACGAGATAGTCCTGATGGTATTCTTCGGCTTCGCGGAATATGGTGAGCGGCTCGATCTCTACATAGAATTTATCGTTCCTCGCTTCCTCCACACGCGCGTAGCGCATCACTGTCTTTTCCGAATCCTTATCTGTATAATAGATCCCGGTCTGGTACTGATCGCCGGAATCGTATCCCTGCTTTCCTTTCACAGTTGGATCGATGACATAGAAATATGAGAATATCAGTCTGTCGAGCGATACTTTTTCCGGATCGTAAGTGACACGTACAGTCTCGCGATAACCGGTCTTTCCTCCGCATACATTCTCGTAGTCAGGGTCTATGCTTGTATCTCCGTTCGCGTAACCGCTCGTCACATCCTTGACTCCTTCGATCCCGGCGTATAGTTTTTCCATGCCCCAGAAACATCCGCCGGCAAGATAGATGACTTTCTCTCCATCCTTTGCCGTGTATGTATCATCGTCAGGATCGCCGATCGTTTTTGTTTTGAGTTCGGTCTTGTCGCCGTCGCTGCTGATATTCCACGCGTTCCCTGTGTTCTCATTTTTCCTGAGCGCTCCCCCGAGCAGCAGTACGCATACTGCCGGAACGAGTACGAGCAGAGCTATGTTTCTTCTTTTCATCATCACACCTCATTATCGGTTTTCGATATTTTTTTATTCTGCGCGCCGGTCCCGAATCCGGCTTTCAAAGCCTGGGCAGGACACGCTTTCACACACTCACCGCATCTTATACATTCACCGCTGTTCGGCTTTTCGAATACCGGGATGTCGAGCTTGCACGTCTTTTGGCAGATGCCGCAGCCCGTACATTTCTCCTTGTCGACCGTTATCCTGTAGATGGAGAACGGGTTGAAGAAGCTGTATATCGCGCCAAGCGGGCACAGATATCTGCAGAACGGCCTGCTGATCTTGACCGCCATGACGAGGATCATCACGAGCACCAGCATCTTCCATGAGAAAAGCCAGCCTGCTGCCTGACGCAGCAGCGGGTTCGAGATCATGAGAGGTATGCCTCCCATAAGAGTCCCCGACGGGCAGAGATATTTGCAGAACCAGGGCTCGCCGTCTCCGGCTCCCGTCACGATCGACGGAAGGATGATGACGAGCAGGACTAGAACGACGTATTTGAGCTTACGGAGATGCTTTTCGCCTGGAAGCGATCGTATCTTCTTCACTCCCGGGATCTTGTAAAGCAAGTCCTGCACAAGGCCGAACGGGCAGAGCCATCCGCAGATGAAACGGCCGAAGAACGCTCCGAATGCCATCAGCATCCCGACAACGTAAAGCGATATATGGTAAGACTTGTCGCTGAGCACAGCCTGGAGCGATCCTATCGGGCAGGCTCCAAGAGCGCCCGGACACGAATAGCAGTTCAGACCGGGAACGCATATCTTTTTGGACGCGCCCTGGTAGATGGTCCCCTGCATCCAGCCGTTCAGATATCCGTTCGAGAGCGCGGCAAACAGAGCCTGTACTATGAGGCGTGTTTTTCGCTGCTTTTTCGCCGCGCCTGCCGCGTCATTCTGCTTCACGCTTTTTTCGCTCAAAGTCCGGACCTCCCCTTTAACCGATGCCTATGCATTCAAGGCAGATGCGTATCGCCTTCGTGAACACGGTACCGGCTTCTCCCGAAGCCGGGCCCATACCGATCATCACTGCCGCTGCCGCGAAAACGACGAGGGCCGTTTTGTTCATTACTATAAAATCTTTCACTGCTTCACACTCCGATCTATACGGCGTTGAGCTTTTCCTGGATGATCGCTTTCCATTCACCTATGTCATTGCGCCCTATGACCGGGCTGCCGATCACTTCGCCTTTACTGTTGAGGAAGTAAGTGGTCGGGAACGACTGGATGTCGGAAAGAGCCGAGGACATGTCGCTGCTCACGGTGAGCTGCGTGTATGTCGCGCCGGAATCTTTGATGATCTTCAGCGCTTTAGCTTCTTCTTTTTTTGTGAGGCCGGTGAGCATGACGCCGCTCGCTCTGTCTGCCTGAGTGACGAGTCCTACGACGCCGACTTCATCACCTTTGCTGTAATATTGGCTGAGTTTCTCGATATCGGGCATTTCGGAGACGCATACACCGCACCATGTCGCCCATACGCTGACCATGGTGACTTTCTTGTCCGCGAATATATCTGATGTGACTTTTTCCCCGTTTATATCTTTTGTGTCCATCGTACTGAATGCTTTGGAAAGTGATTTTGTCGCGGCATTGTCAGTCGACTGGTCTGAGGAGCATCCGGACAATCCGACGCTCGCCGTTATCAGAAGCGCTGCCACGAGGAGCATCGCCGCTGTCCTTTTCATTTTCATATCGTTTACCTCCGATAATATACCTATATCTGATACTTAGTATGCTTTTACCTCAAATAATATTTATCAATCATTAAATACTATTATTGATCAGCGATTTTTAGTCGTTCGCGCGGTCTTTGTGGTAAAATATCAATATGATTATCTGACGCGCGAATGGAGGTGCGGGATGAAGGCTCTTATTCTGATAGATATACAGGAAATGTATTTCACTCCAGGAGATTATCTTCTCGCGGGTCCTGAGCAGGCCGCGAAAAACGCGGCGAAGATACTCGGGCAGTTCCGTGATAAAGATCTGCCGGTGATATTCGTGAGGCATCTCTTCGGTGAGCATGAGGCGATAAGTGATATCGTTGCGCCGATGGATGGTGAACCGGTGATCGACAAAGAGTATCCGAACTCATTCCTTTATACGGATCTGAAGAAAATACTGGACGAGGCGGGAGCGGATGAACTCGTTATAGCCGGGATGATGACGCATATGTGCGTGGATACGACGGTACGGGCGGCGCAGGACTTCGGATACACGGTGACTTTGATAGGTGACGCGTGCGCGACGAAAGATTTAACTATCGGGGGAGAGACCATCAGCGCGCCGGATGTGCAGAAAGCATTTCTCGCCGCGATCGACGGGACGTTCGCCGATGTTGTTTCGTCGGACGCGTATCAGTTATAGATCAATGATAATGACGGCGGGATATCGCTGCGGAAAGGGGACAGACATGGAAGACCAGAAATGCAAAGAGAAGAAGCTGAAGAAAAAGGTCGGACTGCTCGTTTTGATCGATGTGATCTGTGAGGTCACGATAGCTTTCACGATATTGAATGAGGTGCACGATCATACGCTGTACGAGTGCCCGGAGTGCGGTGTGAAATTCGTACCGACGCTGAAGGAATTCGCTTTCGCGAATCATACGCCGAAGACGAGGAAGCTCACCTGCCCGAACTGCGGCAGCAAGGAATACTGCGAAGAATCGTATAGGTAATATATTATGAAAAGATTGAAGCTGCTCGGCAGGGTGTTCAAAAGGACGAGGGCCGACAGGATACTTTATGGTTATGTGGCGGCGCTGTTTCTGGCGGCTGTTTTTATAATGAACGTAGAACCGGGGATAGATAATTATGGCGACAGTCTGTGGTACTGCTACACGATGGGCGTGACGATCGGTTTTGGCGATATCGTCGCGACGACTTTGCTTGGGCGTATCATCAGTGTGATCCTGTCTCTGTATTCTCTGCTCCTGGTAGGACTGATACCGGGGATCGTAGTGAATTATTACATGGCCTATATCCGTGTCAAAGAGGAAGAGGCTATGGACAATTTCCTTGATAAACTTGAGGATCTCGAGAATCTTTCGCATGAGGAACTTGCCCGGATATCAGCCGGTGTCAGAGCGCTCGAAAAAAGGAAAAACTGAGAGGGATATATTTACGCGAAAAAAACGCTGATATCTGTTTGAAAACACGGTATCAGCGCTTTGGATCGATTTGTGATATGCCGCTGATCAAGGCCGAAAAACGATCACGTTCCCTGTGAAGGACGCGTTGAATCTTTCGATCGGCGTTTTGTGACACGGCCAGTTGAGCTGCGATATAGACGCGGTGTGATGGCAGATGATATCTGTCAGCGCGCCGCTTTTTCTTATGGTTCCGATGGCCGGTACGAGATGTCCGCCTTTTTTGAATATGTGTCCGTCGAGCCAGCGCTCGCCGCCCGCGAACCAGGCTGTGACTGAGACTATACAGGGATGCCCTGCCTCGATCTCTTCCGCGAGCTCTTCGGTCGAAAGGCCGCGCTTTGCTTCGGCGTCGATGCCGTATTCGCCGGCGAGCGCGGCAAGGCCCGAATGGATCCAGCCGATGTCACCATCAAGCAGGTAAGCGTTCCGCGCAAGTCCGCGTTTTATCATTTCGGCCTGCCCGCATGATGGCTCTTCTCCCCGCGAAGCGAGTATGCCGTCGATTATCATCCGGAGCGACGCGATGCCGCATCCTCTGGTAGACCAGTGGATACCCTCTTCGGGCTCATCGAATCCCATTGCTTTATAGTTGTTTTCATCGACTTTCTGCGAATAGAAAGGGATGTCGAAAGGTATTTCGTATTCGATCATATCTGTTATATCTGTCATTCCTGGCCTCCGTTGTGATAGCTGGTTATCAGTATTTATGCTGCAGTACATAATATACTCCAGTATATACCAAAGTCTGCGCGCAGACGACCAGTGAAATTATCAGTGAAACTGTCCGCATACCGGCAAGCCCGAATCCCGCGACTGCAATGAGTCCTGCGATCACTGTGATGAAGAGTGTGAGCTGCCCTGCCTTCTGGGTCAGGCTTTTGAGCCGGTCGTCGTTATTCGCGATCTTGTATCTCTTTACTTTTTCCGGATCACGGGAGATGAGCAGGTATTGCGCTATCTTAAGCACTCCTACGACGGCGAGCCCGATACCGATACCTTTTACATAATCGTTCGCGCACGTGAAGCCGGCGATAGACAGCGATATCCCCGCAATCACCAGAATAGCGAAATACAGTATTTTATCTTTAAAAACTTTCATATTACTGTTCATTTTATTTATCCTCCGTTATATTATTCATCATCCATCTCGAAAAGTTCTTCTATCGGCCGGCAGAAAAATGCCGACAGCTTGAACGCGAGCGGAAGGGACGCGGTATATCTCCCGTTTTCGAGCGAAATGATAGTCTGGCGCGTTACTGCAACGGCATCCGCGAGCTGCTGCTGTGTCAGGCCTTCGTTCTTTCTTAACTCCGCTATATGATTTTTCAATTCGCACCTCATTTCATTTTTTGTTTATGAAGAAAAGTCCGGTGTATTATCTACTGCGCAGGTAAAGTGAACTTTACTTCGGTTATAGTAAAGCATACTTTACATCGAATGTCAAGCGAACTTTACTTTATATGTCGGAGATCCCGGCTTTCGCTGAGATGATCATGATTTCATATGGCCTCTGGCATAGCATGATTACTCTAAATGCGTCAAATCACTTTTTTTCAAGGTGATTGGCACATTTGTGTGTAATAGATCGATGATTTTTGAAATATAGATACCTTTTTATCCGTTGAACTGTACATCTTGTATGAGATAACGGAATATGTGATCATATGGAAGATGTACGACTGCGGATATGTGCCATTATGTTTTATTTCATCATTCTTGGTACAGAATATGTGCCAACGCCCGTCAAAAAAATAGAATTGACGCATTTGGACTTTACGTCAGGGAATTGCGGATCGTCAGGATCTACGGAATCATTGCGGAGAGACCTGGATGATGATAAAATAAAAGAAGTATGGGAGGATAGGGCGATGAGAAGGATAAGGGATATCGAAAATAATAAAAAGGGCTTCACTTTGGTCGAGCTCATAGTAGTTGTTGTGATCATAGCCATTTTGGTGGGTATACTTATAACATCGTATGTAGCGTACATCGGAAAAGCGCAGAAGCAGGAGGCCAAGCTCGAGGCACGCGCCTGCGTGCTGGCGGCTCAGACTTACGCGTCGGAGAATTACCAGTCTTCAGCGGCTGTAAGCGGCACCGCGACAGCGGCAGAGATCAAGGATATAGAGAAGCTGGCGGAGACCGAAGGGACGATCAACAGCATTTATTTCAAATCGGATAAGGTCAGCAAGCTGGTCTTTGTTTCGAAAGACAAGATCACGGTGATCTATGAAAATGGGAAATACAGGCTGGCGACTGAAAGCAGCGGGAGCTGGTACGACTTTTCGGGGCTGAACGTGACCGCGTCTACAAAAGCGGACGCTGAAGGCAATCTCGGAAAACTGGCAAGTTTGTTCAGCTCGTTCATGAAGGAAAAACTTCCGAGCGGGGCCGTGTCTCTGGGAGACGCGATCGATCTCGGCAGCGGAAGCAGCAATACTGTGAGAGTGAATGATTCCATGGGTAAACAGATCGGAACGTTCTCGGGCAGTGAGTTCAAGGAGAAGATGAACGATGCCGGATTTTCAGCAGGATCACTGACAGTAGTGATGAAGAATAGTTCGACGACACCGGCGTACTATTACATCAAAAACGCGAACACGATAACAGGTTCGAATTATAGCAGCACAACGGCGATATATTTCGATCCGGCGTCGGGCAAGATCGTTACCAAGGCTGAAGCGATGGCTCTTAAATAAAAAGGAAATAATGAGTAATAATTTTGGAGACAATATAAGCAGGATAATAAATGACGCGGTGAATACGATGGATTTCAGCGGATTCAGCCGCGACATCAATTCGGCTGTGAAGGACGCGGTGTTCGGTTCGCCGTCGCTTGACGATATCAAATTATCGGACGAAGGCAGAGCAAACGGAAACGCGAACACGAACGCGAATATGGGCACGGGTGCGAACTCGTCCGGATATGAGTGGCAGACCGATCCGTTCATGGATCTCGCGGGCAGAGCCGCGCGCGATCAGGGATCAGCCAATATTCCTGTGTGCAAAAGACCGAAGGGCCTGATCAGCGGAAGAGTGATGACCGCGGCCGGGATCTGCGGAGCTGTAGGGTTCGGCGGAGCGGCGATAGTGTCGCTCGCGGCCGGGGCGGTCTTCGCGGGAGCAGTGTCGGCAACGGTGCTCACACCGGGGATCGTTTTTGCTGTGATCACGGCAGTGGCGGTGTTTGTGACCGCAAGAGGAACAGGGCTGAGAAAGAGAGCCGCGAGATTCAGGGAATATCTGAGAACTATGGGCCAGAACGAATTCTGCAGCATAAAAGAGATCGCGGAAAAATGCGGCAGGACAGTCGCGGCTGTCAAAAAAGACCTCAGGAAAATGATAAAACTCGGTATGTTCAGGGAAGGACATATCGATGATTCGGAGCAGTGGTTCATCGCGAACGACAAGACGTACGATCAGTATCTGCAGGCCAGAGATGATTTTAAAAACAGGCAGACAGAAGAACGTGAGACGGAGCGCAGGACCGCGAACGAAACAGGCGACGAGAGAAAACTGAGGCAGGCGCTCGAGCGCGGAGAGCAGAGCATCGCTGAGATCGACAGAGCAAGGGCGGAGATAACCGGAGAAACTGTCAGGACAGAACTTGACGATATAGAAGTCCTCATAAGAAAGATTTTCGATCGCGTGAAGGAAAAACCGTCGCTTCTGCCGGACATAAAGAAGTTCATGGATTACTATCTTCCGACTACAGTGAAACTCGTCAGTGTCTACAGCGAATTCGAAAAGAAAAGCGTGCAGAGCGAAGATGTCGTTACTGCAAAGCATGAGATAGAGCAGACGCTCGGAACGATAGAAAAGGCTTTCGGGAGACTTCTCGAAGAGCTTTATCAGGATACAGTAATGGATGTTTCTACGGACATTTCGGTACTAAACGCGATGTTCGCGAGGGACGGACTGACAGGCGGCGATTTCGACGATCCGGGACCGGCGCGTGGAGATGGAGGAAAGTAAGATGGATGATAAGATTCAGGCCCCGGAGCTTAAGCTTGACGGGATCGGCAGTCCTGCGGCGGAGGCGGCCGTCGATGTCAAAAAGGATTTTGATATGAGCACTTTCACGGCGGAAGAGCAGCAGCAGATAGATGAGTTTTCGAAGAAGATCGATCTGAATGACTCGAATGTAGTGATCCAGTACGGCGCGGGCGCGCAGAAGAAGATGGCGGATTTTTCGGATGACGCTCTCAATAGTGTGCGGACGAAGGATCTTGGCGAGATCAGCGGCCTGATGACCGGGCTCGTGACAGAACTCAAGGGGTTCGGAGATACGAACGACAAAGGTATCAAGGGCTTTTTCAAGAAAGGCACGAACAAGGTCGCGAAGATCAAGGCGAATTACGCGAAGGCCGAAGTGAATGTGGATAAGATCGCGGACGCTCTCGAAAGCCATCAGGTCGTCCTGATGAAGGATGTCGCGATGCTCGATAAACTGTATGAGGTCAACAGGAGTTACTTCAAGGAGCTTTCGATGTATATAGCGGCCGGCAAGAAAAGGCTGGACGAGGTCAGGACGGCCGAACTTCCGGCGCTGCAGGCCAAGGCTCAGCAGAGCGGACTGCCGGAGGACGCGCAGGCTGCCAATGATCTGGCGTCGATGTGCGTGCGCTTCGAAAAGAAGCTGCACGACCTCGAGCTTACGAGGACGATATCGATACAGATGGCTCCTCAGCTGAGACTCGTTCAGGGCAACGATACTGAGATGTCGGAAAAGATCCAGTCGACACTCGTCAATACTCTGCCGTTATGGAAGAGTCAGATGATGATCGCTCTTGGTATCGCGCATTCGCAGGAAGCGGCTGAAGCGCAGCGTACCGTGACGGACGCGACGAATGAGCTGCTCAGGAAGAACGCGGACAGTCTGAAGACAGCGACGATCGATACGGCAAAGGAATCCGAACGCGGTATCGTCGATATGGAGACTTTGAAGCATACGAATGAGAGCCTTATCTCGACGATCGACGAGGTCCTGAGGATACAGGATGAAGGACATCAGAAGCGTGTCGAGGCGGAAGGAGAACTTGTGAGGCTGGAGGATGAGCTGAGGAACAAGCTCATAGATATAAGACAATGATGACATGCGCGGTCATATAAAGCGCGGGAAAGAAGGAAAGGACTTAAAGGAAAAAAGAATGGAATTTGAATACAAACCGAGGAAGGTCTGCCCGTCGAGGATATATTTTGAACTCGATGGCGACAATGTGAAAAATGTTCACTTCAAGGGAGGCTGCAACGGGAATCTCAAGGCTATCTCAAAGCTTATAGAAGGATGGCCTGCTCAGAAAGTGATAGATACGCTGAGCGGAAACACCTGCGGAAGGAAACCGACTTCGTGCGCGGATCAGCTCGCGAAGGCGCTCACGGCAGCACTCGAGAAACGTGAAGAAGAATAATTTGGATACTGACATTACTGCAAAAAAATGGAGGAGAAGAATATGGATTATATGTCTGAATACAAACAGAAACTAAGGACGCCTGAAGAGGCCGTCAGGATAATCAAGGACGGCGACTGGGTAGATTATACGTCGGCGATGGGATTCCCGGTGCTGCTCGACCGCGCTCTCGCGGCGCGCGCTGAGGAGCTGCATGACGTCAAGATCAGGGGAAATCTGATCAATGGGCCGATCCAGGTCATCGAAAAGGATCCGAAGCAGGAGCACTTTACATATAATACGTGGCACTGCTCAGGATATGAGAGAAAAATGTGCGATCAGGACAGATGCTTTTTCATCCCGATGGTGTTCCACAACAATTCCGCGTATTACCACTTCTTCCTCGATGTGAACGTCGCGATGATGAGCGTCACGCCGATGGACAGGCACGGATTTTTCAATTTCTCGCTGACGACAGGTGTCGCCGCGGAGATCATGAGGAAGGCGGATGTAGTAATACTTGAGGTCAATGAACATCTTCCGAGGCTGCACGGCGGATATGACGAGTGCATACATATCTCGGATGTCGATATGGTAGTCGAGGGCGAGCATGAACCGTTCAAGGCTATGCCTAAGGGCAAGCCATCGGAAGTAGATACGGCGATAGCGAAGCATCTTCTCCCGTATATAAAGGATGGTTCGACTCTGCAGCTCGGTATCGGAAACATGCCGGACACACTGGGATCGCTGATCGCTGATTCGGATATAAAGGATCTTGGTATGCATACTGAGCTCTGCTCGGACGGTTACCTCGACCTTTACAAAAAAGGAAAGCTGACGAATAAGAGAAAGAGCATCGACACGGGCAAGTGCGTGACAGGTATTTCGATGGGTTCACCTGAGCTTTACGACTGGATGGATGACAACCCGATGATCGCCGCGTACCCGCTCGCGTATGTCAACGATCCGAGAGTCATCTCGCAGATCGAGAATATGATCTCGATCAACAGTTGTATTTCGATAGATCTTTATGGACAGGTCAACGCGGAGAGCTCCGGCACGAGACAGATAAGCGGGACAGGCGGTCAGCTCGACTTCCTCGAAGGAGCTTCGGCGTCTCCGGGCGGCAAATCGTTCATCTGCCTGCCATCGACATATACGGACAAGAAGGGTGAGCTTCATTCGAACATCCTTCCGCATTTCAACGGAGAGATCATCACTTCACCGAGGAGCCAGGTGTACTTCGTCGCGACAGAATACGGCGTAGCTAATCTGGTAGGCATGTCGACGTGGCAGAGAGCTGAAGAGCTCATCGCTATCGCTCATCCGAAGGTCCGCGATGAACTGATCAAAGCCGCTGAAGATCAGAGGATATGGAGAAAATCGAACAAGAGATAGATCCGGCACAGCAGCGCGTGCAAGGCGAAGGGGGAAACTACAATGGCGAAACAGAAAGAAGTTACGCTGCATAAGCAGGTTTTCAAAACACCGCTGGGAGATATGACGACGGTGTGTTCCGACAGCAAGGTCTATGAACTGCGCTTCGGAAACAGATCGGAGTTTGAAGGGAAAACGGCCGCGTCGAACGCGATGACGAAAAAGGTCGTGAAGGAGATCGGCGAGTATTTCGCCGGGAAGAGACGCGAATTCGACCTTCCCCTGAATATGGAAGGCACTGATTTCCAGAAGAAGGTCTGGAAGGCGCTGACTAAGATCCCGTATGGAAAGACGAGATCTTACGGTGAGATCGCGAAAAAGGCGGGAAGCGAAAAAGCGTACCGCGCTGTCGGTTCGGCGAACCACGCGAACCCGATCTCGATCATCGTGCCGTGCCACAGAGTGATAGCCGCTGACGGCTCGCTCGCGGGTTACGGCGGAGGAGTCGATAAAAAAGAAAAACTTATCGCGTTAGAAAAGAACAACGCGTAATAGAGTCAGAACAGTGCGTATTTAGAAAAAAATAAAGCCGTGAGCGGGATATTCCCGCTTGCGGCTTTTTCGTTATGCGTGCGCTTTGATATTTATATGCGCTCTTCCATCCATCTCAGCAGATCCGCGAAGACGGTATCTTTGTCGAGCTCGTTCAGGATCTCGTGGCGGTCGCCCGCGTAGAGCTTCATCGTGATATCTTTGATTCCGGCAGCCTTGTAGCGCTCAAAGACGGACTTCACTGCTTCTCCGCAGTCACCGACAGGGTCGTCAGCGCCCGAAACCAGCAGCATCGGCACGTCTTTAGGCAGGGCGGCGATATTTTCATCCTGGTTGTCGAAAAGGACGGACTCGAAAAGCCCGAGATAGCCGTTCAGCGTAAAGACATACGTGCAGAACGGATCGCCGTAATAGCTCTTCACGATCTCCTCGTTCTTGCCGAGCCAGCAGTTTGAAGGATCGTGCCCGGTGAGGTCATATTTTTTATATGGCTTAGTGTACGTGAGACCCTGGATGAATTTGCTCCTGTACCTCCAGCCGTGGATCTTCGCGAGGAATTTCGTGAGCGCGATGCCCATTTTCGCCGCGGAGTCAGGAGACTGCCCTGTCCCCATGATCACAGCGCCGGAAAGCCCTTCGCCGTACGAGGACAGATATTTACGCAGTAGATAAGATCCCATACTGTGTCCGAGCATGAAATACGGGAGGCCCGGGTGATCCTCCTGAGTCATCAGGCGGAGCTTGTGCATATCTTCGACCAGCGTCCCGCTCGGATCGTCCGGAGCGAAATACCCGAGATCCTCAGGCGTCGCTGCCGACTGCCCGTGCCCGAGATGATCGTGCCCGACCACCAGCCAGCCGTGATCCGCCATGAATTCCGCAAACGGCGCGTACCTGTCTATATACTCGACCATACCGTGCGTCAGCTGAAGCACGCGGTCATAGCGGCCATCGTTGGGGGTCCACATTACTGCATGCAGATCCGTCTTTCTGTCATTCGACCTGAATGTAAAATCTTCCTTCTGAGCCATATATATCGCCTCCTTGAAATATTGACCTTATTATATCATAATGGGATGTAGTGAAAAGTCATATTGCAGTAATGGAGGTTTTTCTATGAGAGATACTATGCGCAGACGTGACCGTGAGGTCACTGAGAAGAGCGACATGATCGCGATAATCGATGAGTGCGACGTTTGCCGCGTCGGTATGCGGGACGAAGACAGGATGTACATCGTGCCGATGAATTTCGGATATGAATATAAAGACGATGAACTGACCCTGTATTTTCACGGATCGAAAGACGGAAGAAAAGTCGACGCGATCGAAAAAGATCCGAACGTATGCTTCGAGATGGACTGCGCGCACGAGCTTGTCACCGATGAGATAGTGTGCAAATACGGATATCTTTACAAGAGCGTTTTTGGTGAAGGAAAAGCCGAGATCATAAGCGACATCGGCGAAAAGAAAAAAGCACTCGGACTGATCATGAAACACTTGACGGGGAAAGATTTTGAAATCAAAGACGCCATGGCCACAAGCATTGCGATCACAAGGCTCAAAGTCAGTTCACTCACCGGGAAAGCAAGGACAGAGTGACCATTATATGCTTGAAATTCCGCGCGGCATAGTGTATCTTAATAGTGTGTTCTGTACAACTGGCGGATAAGTGGATAAACCACACGGAGTACAGATGTAATAATGAAGTCGACCGCCTGGGCAGCCGTTTTTGGACGACCCGGGCGGCTTTTTGTTTTTGAAACAGGAGAAACGTAATGGAAATCAAAGATCTTGGGAAGAATTTGCAGGCGAACGAGTATCCGGGAAGAGGACTCGTAGTCGGAAAGTCGGCTGACGGCAAGTACGCGGTCACGGCTTATTTCATCATGGGCAGAAGTGAAAACAGCAGGAACAGGATATTCGTCGAGGACGGAGAGGGCATAAGGACACAGGCCTTTGACCCGGCTAAGATGAAAGATCCAAGCCTCATCATTTACGCGCCGGTAAGAGTACTTGGAGATACAACGATCGTTACGAACGGCGATCAGACAGACACTATCTACGATGGACTCAAAGACGGCAGGACGTTCGAACAGTCACTCCGCTCGAGGGAGTTCGAGCCTGACAAACCGAATTACACGCCGAGGATATCGGCAGTAATGAATGTCAAAGACGGAAGTTACGACTACATGATCTCGATTTTAAAGAGCAATGGCGGCGACCCGAGCTCATGCCAGAGACAGACGTTCGCTTATGATAATCCGGCCGCGGGCCAGGGACACATGATCCATACATATACAGGGAACGGCGATCCGCTTCCTTCATTTGTCGGCGAGCCGACGACGGTCGCGATCAAGGGCGGCATCGACGAGTTCACTGCCGAAGTATGGAACGGACTCAACGAAGACAATAAAGTTTCACTGTTCGTAAGATACATCGACATCACGACAGGCAAATACGAAACAAGGATCGAAAACAAAAACAAATAGAAGATATATATGAATGAAAGGAAATCAGATATGAAAGAGATGGAACTCAAATACGGCTGCAATCCAAATCAGAAGCCGTCAAAGGTATTTGTAGAAAACGGAGAACTTCCTATAGAAGTCATGAACGGCAAGCCGGGATACATCAACCTGCTCGACGCGTTCAACGGCTGGCAGCTCGTAAGGGAACTGAAAGCAGCTGCTGGACTTCCGGCAGCTACATCTTTCAAGCACGTATCTCCCGCGGGCGCGGCTATCGGCAGACCTCTGACAGAGACAGAAGCAAAGATATACTGGGTAGAGGATATGGGCGAGCTTTCGCCGCTCGGATGCGCTTACGCGAGAGCGAGAGGCGCTGACAGGATGTCATCGTTCGGAGATTTTATCTCGCTGTCTGACCCATGCGATCTCTGCACAGCGAAGCTGATCAAGAGAGAAGTATCGGACGGCATCATCGCGCCGGGATATGACGACGACGCTCTTGAACTTCTGAAGACAAAGAAAAAGGGGAATTACACTATAGTCAAGATCGATCCGAACTACAAGCCGGATCCAATCGAACACAAGCAGGTGTTCGGAGTCACATTCGAGCAGGGCAGGAACGAACTCGTCATCGACAGAGAATTTCTGAACAATGTCGTTACTAAGAACAAAGACATCCCTGACGACGCGAAAGTCGATCTCATCATCTCGCTGATCACTCTCAAATACACACAGTCGAATTCGGTATGCTTCGCTAAAAACGGAGCGGCTATCGGCATCGGCGCCGGACAGCAGTCGAGGATACACTGCACAAGGCTCGCGGGCAGCAAGGCGGACAAATGGTTCCTGCGCCAGTCACCGCAGGTCATGGGACTTCCGTTCAAAGAGGATATCGGCCGTCCTGAGAGAGACAACGCGATCGATAATTACATCGGCGAGGACTACATGGATGTCATAGCGGACGGAAAATGGCAGCTGTACTTCACGGAGCAGCCGAAGAGATTCATGCCTGAAGATCAGGCAGCATGGCTCGAGAAGAACCAGGACGTAGCTCTCGGCTCGGACGCTTTCTTCCCGTTCAGCGACAACATCGACCGCGCGAAGAAGAGCGGAGTCAAGTATATCGCGGAGCCGGGCGGCAGCGTGAGAGACGATCTCGTCATCAAATCATGCGACGATTACGGCATGGCGATGTGCTTCACAGGACTCAGACTGTTCCATCATTAAAAGCAGGCGCGTCAGTTCAGCGTGTGAATGAATCATACAGTAACAAAAAAGCATCCGGGGCCAGGCTCCGGATGCTTTTGAAATTCATATTTATATCTGTTTTATCTCTTGATGTACTTCATCGGGTTCACTGTGTGTCCGTTCTTCAGTACTTCGTAATGAAGGTGCGCTCCTGTCGATATGCCAGTGTTTCCTGACTTCGCGATAGGCTCACCTCGTGAGACTTTGTCGCCTTCCGATACGAGACGTTTGCTGAGATGCTGATATCTCGTCATGAGTCCGTTCGAGTGCTTTACGAGGACGTATTTTCCTCTCGCGCTGTTGTATCCGGACGCGACGACTGTGCCGTCCGCTGAAGATACTACTGTAGTGCCGGATGATACGCCGATGTCGATGCCTCTGTGGAATGTGGAAGCGCCTCTTGTCGGAGCTGTCCTGTGTCCGTATGAGCTCGAGATATAATGAGTAGCTGGTACAGGCCACGCGAGCGTGCCGGATGACCATGGATCAGAGATCATATATCCTGTGACATGTGAATCGGAGAACTCTGAATAAATCGTAGTCTCAGTATTCGTATCTTCGACATAAGCTCTGACCATGAAGTGATATTTGTGATATCTCGCGAGTGATCTCGCTGTGTATGAAGTAGTGTCAGCGTCCGTTTTGGCCGCGAGCGTCCATTTGCCCGAGCCGCTCTTGTATTTATATACCTCGTATCCGTCGACATCACCAAGGGATGCCCACTTTATCGTGGCTGTCGCTTTTTTCGATGTGACCGAAGTCGTTGCTTTGTAAGTGGACAGCGGCTTGTATGAAGATGTCACCGCCGAATAGGTGGATGCGTCAGCGATAGTCGAGTCCTTTGTCTCGGCCGCCGATACCGGCATCCCTATGCTGCATACCATGACGGACGCAATCACCGCGGCCGCTATTTTCTTAGCTCTGTTTGTTCCTGTGATTATCATAAACTCCTGATTTACCTTTCTGTGCGTGTATCATGCCGAAGCACGACACGTTTACTATGATAACAGAATCGTCACTCTGGAATGTCATGGTTTTGTGAAGATTTACAGGAGTTGTGCTATAATATAACTCAAGAGGCAGGGTTCGGGATAAGAGAAAGGTCAAGCCGGTATGAGACTATTCGATAACTGGGCATATCTTGGATTAGGAGCGGAAGATCTACGTGATTACGAGAAGGCAGTAATGCGGAAGAACTGCGAGACTTTGCGTATGCAGGGTCTGCTGTTCGCGGTGCTGTGCGTGTGTCTGGCTGTATTCTTTATGTTCTCATCGATGAAGGGCGTGAGCCTCACTTTGATAGTATACGCGGCCGTATCGTTTATCACAGGACACGCGGCAGGAAGCTTCGTGAACCGCGACGACGTATCTTCACGCTTGATGCAATTCGTGCTGCTCGCGTTCAATATCTCGGGATATCTCACGGCGATCTACCTGGGGATATTCATGATAGGTGAGCAGCCGGCGGTGATATTCGTAGTCGCGATGCTTTATTTCCAGATCGATTTCGATATGGCGCCGTACAAGAACTTCATAGTGACGATAGCGATGTATGTCCTGTTCATGCTGTGTGTGTTCCTGATGAAAGATTATTCGATTGCTATGCGCGATCTGCAGGACAGCACGTTTGTGCTGATAGCAGGGCTGTTCATTTCATGGTTCAAAGCCAGAACGAAGTGGGAGAACGAGATAATGGTGGACCGCCTTGAGATGGCGAATTATTCGCTGTATCATGACAGCGTGACTGATGTGCTGACGGGACTTCCGAACAGACGTCAGGTCTTCGATTTCCTCGACGAGCTGAGGAACGAATGTGTCAAAAACGGTAAATATTTCACCTGCATAATTATGGACCTCGACTTTTTCAAGAGTTATAATGATACGTACGGACACGACAAGGGAGACGATCTTCTTCGCGAGATAGGTGAAAGGCTGAACATGCTTGCACTCGATAACGATATCAGTATCGGAAGGATAGGCGGAGAGGAATTCATGGCTTTCGGAGAAGAGAATGGACGGGGAGAGGCCGAGGAAAAAGGTGAGAAGATCCGTGTGGAGATCATGAAGGTCCATCACGAAGGTGAACTGGAGGGAAAACGTCAGACGGCGAGCATCGGGATATTCTGCGAGATACCGGACGAAAATTTCATAGTCGCGGATTCATACAGATGCGCTGACCACGCGCTTTATAAAGCTAAAGAAGGCGGCAGGAACTGCTGCTTCACATACATAAAGGAAAATGAATCATTCAGGAGAGTAGGCAGATAAAATGACGATCCATACAGAAAAGAAAATAGGAAGAAACGACCCATGCTGGTGCGGAAGCGGACAGAAGTACAAGAACTGTCACTTCGATTTCGACAGGAGGATAGACGCGTTCAGAGACGAAGGCGTGGAAGTCCCGACGCGCGACATGATCAAGACACCTGAACAGATCGAGGAGATCAGAAAGAGCGGGCTCGTGAACATCGCGGTCCTGGACTATGTGGCTGAGAATATCAAGGCCGGCATGACGACAGAAAAAATAGATCAGCTCGTGGAATCCAAGACGAGGGAGCTCGGCGGGATACCGGCGCCGCTCGATTTCGAGGGATTCCCGAAAAGCGTATGCACGTCCGTGAACGACCAGGTCTGCCACGGGATACCGACAGAGACCGTTACTTTAAAGGACGGAGATATAATAAATGTAGACGTTTCGACGATACTGAACGGTTATTTCTCGGACTCATCGCGCATGTTCTGCATAGGCGAGATAGATGACGAGAAGCAAAGGCTGGTCGACTGCGTGTACAAAGCCATCGAGCTCGGACTAGAGAAAGTAAGACCTTGGCGCTGCCTCGGAGATATGGGGCAGGCCGTCAATGACCACGCGAAAGAATGCGGCTTCTCGGTAGTCGAAGAAGTCGGAGGCCATGGAGTAGGACTGGAATTCCATGAGGATCCGTGGGTTAGCTACGTCTCGAAAAAAGGTGAGGAGATGCTGATGGTACCGGGGATGGTATTCACGGTAGAGCCGATGATAAATGCCGGCACATCGGAGATCTTCGTAGACTCATCGAACGACTGGACGATATACACGGCTGACGGGAAACCTTCCGCGCAGGCTGAAGTACAGGTCGTCATCACAGAAGACGGATACGATATCCTCGCGCGCTAATATATGCCGTGAACCGTACCGCCCATATATTTTGAAAGGAAGATCTGCACTTTTTTGCAGTAACCTTCACGATCGACAGATGCTGATTGTCCGTGGCCCGCGCCGTGGACGATCAGTTTTTCTTTTTCGCAGTTCGCGGCTGTGCAGAGCTCTTTCATCTGAGAGAGCGGTACGAACTTGTCCGCGTCTCCGTGGATGAAGAGGGTAGGTGTATCGGACTTCGCGACAGCTTCCACGCACGAACCGTCGCTGATCAGGCTGTATCCAGCGCGTATATGAGTGACTGTGCTCGCGAAATTTATGATCGGGAACGAAGGCAGTTTGAAAGTCGATTTCAGCACGTATGTAAGTTCCTCTTTGATCGAAGCATAGCCGCAGTCTTCGATGACTGTAATGTGATAAGACATATGTTACAGAAATAAACAAAAAATGAGAGGAACTCTG
>CALDNM010000051.1 GCA_937915045.1 uncultured Clostridia bacterium | reverse complement strand
ACGAAACGCCGATGAAAAATGACCCAATAGGTTATGGAGTGTAAAGGTGCCTGCGGTTTGACGCTTACCATGAAATCGGTGTTCAGGGATCCGCGCTC
This sequence comes from uncultured Clostridia bacterium, assembly GCA_937915045.1. Classification (GTDB taxonomy): domain Bacteria; phylum Bacillota; class Clostridia; order Peptostreptococcales; family Anaerovoracaceae; genus JALCRY01. The sequence continues at coordinate 2,410 of CALDNM010000051.1, read as the reverse complement.
CGGAATCAATATACTGAGCGTATCTTGTCCAGGCGCCGGATATACTCATCGCGTATAAGCTTAGGCTCTATGATCTCGATTTTCTCACCGATCGAAAGAAGGGTGAAGAAAAGCCCGTCATTGTATGATGTCAGGATGTTGTAAAGACCTTCGCCTTCTTTTCCGACTTTATGGATGTTCTCCCTTCCGAAAATATCTATCAGCGCGTTGAGATTGCTGCCGTTGTATTTTATAGTCAGCGGAGTAGAAGAACCGGTATATTGCTTTATACTGGTATGGATAAAATCCTGTATCGTAGTGTCGCAGAAATTTTCGACTGCTTGTGACGCGGGTGTCCTGTTTGTATCAGTCACTTGTACATCTTTCATGCGGTCGAGGCGGTAACTCGAAAGGTTACTGTATTTCGGTGTGTTGCAGATCAAGTAATAGAACTGATCGAGCCAGACTGTCGAATAAGGATTGACTTCGTATACGCGAGGCTTTCCTTTTTGGTCTGTCCTGAATACGGGCTTCCCGTCCGGCGAGATGTCCTGATATTTGAAACTGATCTGTTTCTTGAGTTTGATAGCAAGGATGATCTTTTCGATAGTGCCATCGAGGCCATCTATCTTCGTTTTATGATATGAAAAAGGCGGCATGTCGTCTTTGATCAGATCCCTGCTCAGTGAGTTCGTTTCCTGAAGAAGTTTTTCGATGAGTTCATCGGAGACCGGCTTCGAAAGAAAATTGGAAGCCGCGACCGCGTCGATGAGGACCTTGATTTCCCAGTCGCTGAAATGGCGGCTGTTCATGAACCAGCCTCGCTTCGCGACAGAAGTACCGCTGTACCTCATCTGCTGTACATCGTATCCGCCTTCCTGCAGGACTTTGACATCGCTTGATATAGTTTTTCTGTCGCATGAAATACCGTATTTCTTCTGTAATGTATAAATGATACTATCAGCATTCATAGGACAAGTCTCATCTGTGTCATTGAGTATGTCAAGGACTCTAAGCAGACGGATACGCTTGTTCGCGTGACCTATGTTTATGCTGTCGCTTTTTTTATTATACCCCATAACCTTCCCTTTCATTTTTATTAAACATTACACCTGCTTACACTGAACAGTATACTGCTTTTCACCTGATTATTAAGGTGCGAAAAGCGGACATTCGTCAATTTTTTCTGATTTTTTTATTCACAGATGCAAAAAATTGTATAAAAGTGTATAAAACAGCACAGAATGACCGATATTATCGATAAATCAGGCAAGTATCGAGAAGCAAATTCGCCGCAAAGATTGTATGTGAGGGTATAAAGAAACAGCATGTTGTGCTATAATAATCAACAAAACTAAAGCAAAGACAGTTATACCATTACTGGGAAATGAGGAAAAAGGAATGAGTGAGAAACTAAAAGTCGGAGTACTTGGCGGAACAGGCATGGTTGGCCAGAGGTTCCTTTCGATACTGGATGGACATCCATGGTTCGAAGTGACTACGATCGCGGCGAGTCCGCGTTCGGCCGGCAAGACCTATGAGGAAGCAGTCGGCGGAAGGTGGAAGCTCGATGATAAACAGATGCCGGAGGCAGTGAAGAACATCGTTGTCGACAACGTCGAAGAAGTAGAGAAAGTCGCGGGAAAAGTCGATATGCTTTTCAGCGCGGTCGATATGTCGAAGGACGAGATCAGAAGAGTCGAGGAAGAATACGCTAAGACCGAGACACCGGTAGTTTCAAACAACAGCGCGCACAGATGGACGCCTGATGTACCGATGATAATCCCTGAGATAAATTCGCAGCACGCGGAGATCATAAAAGAGCAGAAGAAACGTCTCGGAACGACGAGAGGTTTTATTGCAGTCAAGCCGAACTGTTCGATACAGTGTTACACACCGGCGCTCGCGGCATGGGCGAAGTGGGAGCCGTATGAAGTCGCGGTGACGACATACCAGGCTATAAGCGGAGCTGGCAAGACATTCAAAGACTGGCCTGAAATGGTCGGCAATGTCATCCCGTATATCGGCGGCGAAGAAGAAAAGAGCGAGCAGGAGCCGCTCAAAGTCTTAGGACATATAGAAGGAAGCGAGATCGTAAAAGCTGACGGCCCGAAGATCACATGCCAGTGCCTCAGAGTGCCTGTCATAAACGGACACACAGCGGCGGCATTCGTACGCCTGAGAAAGAAAGCAGCGAAGGAAGAGCTCATTGAAGCTCTTAACTCGTTCAGCGGAGCGCCGCAGGAACTCGGACTTCCCAGCGCGCCGAAGCAGTTCATAAAATACATGGAAGAAGACGATCGTCCTCAGGTGACGATGGATGTCAATTACGAGAACGGCATGGGCGTGACAGTAGGACGTCTGCGTGAAGACGCTCTCGGGATGTTTGACTGGAAGTTCGTCGGCCTTGCGCACAACACGATGCGCGGCG
>CALDNM010000050.1 GCA_937915045.1 uncultured Clostridia bacterium | reverse complement strand
GAAAGATGTTCCTCGCGATGAGCAAGGACATCAGAGTGCTGATCATCAAGCTTGCCGACCGACTCCATAATCTCAGAACGATCAACTACATGAGTGACAAAAAGATCCATGACAAATGTCAGGAAACGCTGGATATATACGCGCCTCTTGCCAGCAGACTTGGAATATTCGCGATGAAATTCGAACTTGAAGATATCGCGATGAAACATCTTTATCCGGAAGCGTATCAGGATATAGAAAAAAAGCTGAACGCTAAAAGAGAAGAACGTCAGGTCGCGCTGGATAAAGTCATAGCTGAGATCAGTGAAGCGCTCGACGGCACGGACATACAGTATGAGATATACGGGAGATCGAAACATTTCTACAGTATATACAGGAAGATGGTATATCAGAAAAAGGATATCGATGAGATATTCGATCTGATGGCTGTCAGAGTCATAGTCGAAAATATCAAGGACTGTTATGCTGTCCTGGGCATGGTACATACGATGTGGACACCTATACCCGGACGTTTCAAGGATTACATAGCGATGCCGAAACCAAATATGTATCAGTCGCTTCACACGACTGTGATGGGTGATAACGGCAGACCTTTTGAAGTGCAGATAAGGACATACGAAATGCACCGCATAGCTGAATATGGTATCGCGGCACATTGGAAATATAAAGAAGGCATTTCAAAGGACAAAGAAGAAGTCAAACTCGCGTGGCTGCGCCAGGCTCTCGAATGGCAGGCAGATACGAAAGACCCTAAGGAGTTCATGGAGACACTTAAAGTGGATCTGTTCGCGTCTCAGGTATTCGTATTCACACCGGCCGGAGATGTCATGGAGCTTCCCGCAGGAGCGACACCGCTCGATTTCGCGTTCAAGGTCCACACGGATGTAGGCGTGAAATGCATAGGGGCGAAAGTCAACGGCAAGATGGTGACTATAGATCACAAGCTTGAAAACGGAGATATTGTAGAGATACTTACTAATCCGAATTCAGGCGGCCCGTCGATAGACTGGCTGAACATAGCGAAATCTACGACAGCCAGAAATAAGATAAGACAGTGGCTCAAAAAAGAGAGCAAATCAGATAACGTTGAAAAAGGCAAGGACGCGATCGACAAATATATCCGCAAGAAAGGATATGATGTACGTGACGTGCTGAAGAACGCGTATATATTGAAATGCACAAAGGAACTGAATTTCAATAACGCGGATGAACTTTATAATCAGCTTTCAAACGGCGGCACATTTGTGGGCAAAGTGGGGAAAATGCTGATCGGGTTCTATGAGGACGAGAACGCTGAATCAAAGAAAAAAGAAGATAACACGGTAGATGTGCTCCTGAATGAAGAAAAGGTCAGGAACAGAGAACGTGAACGCAGGAAATACAAGCGTGACAATCCGGGTGTCATAGTGAAGGGCATGGACAACCTGCTCATAAGGATGGCGCATTGCTGCAATCCGGTGCCTGGAGACGATATAGTTGGATTTATCACTAAAGGAAGAGGTATTTCAGTACACAGACGTGACTGCGTCAACATACAGATGATGCCTCAGGAAGAAAAGGAACGGTTTATAGAAGTGGAATGGGACACAAACGGCAGCAAGGAGTACGATGCTGATATTTCGGTCGTATCCGATGACCGCAAAGGCCTCTTTTCGGACCTCTCAAAGGTCTGCGAAAGTATGGATGTAAGAATAGTTGGAGTCAATACGAAAACAGATCCGGATGGAGTCGTGACAGTGATCATGACCCTATCGATATCCAATACGGATCAGATGGCAAAACTGCTCCTCAATCTCAAGAGCGTGCCAAGCGTCCTTGAGGTATACAGGACGAAATCATAGGAGAAGAGATATGAAGATCGAAAGGGTGCCCAGCGGCTTCCTCATGGTGAACACTTATATCGTGACCGATGAGACGACGAACAAGGGGTTTATCGTCGACCCGGGCGGATATGATAAAAATGTGGCTTCAAAGCTGAAAGAAAACGGCACGGAACTTGAGTATATATTACTTACACATGGACATGCCGATCACATTTGCGGAGTCAACAGATATAAAAAAGAATTCCCGGATGTGAAGGTTGTCGCTTCAAAATATGAGGCGGAGAGACTCGGGGATAAGGATAAAAACGGTTCACTGGCCAACACCGGCGAAATCGTGGAAATAGTACCGGACATAGAAGTCGATGATGAAGATACTCTTGATATAGGGAATATACATCTGAGGTTCCTGATGACACCGGGGCATACTGAAGGCGGTATGTGTATCGTTACTGACGGTGTGGTGTTCAGCGGCGATACGCTTTTCTGCGCTTCGATCGGAAGGACTGATTTCCCGGGAGGATCGTTCGATGATATCGTTAAATCGATAAGAGAGAAACTCTTCCCGCTGCCGGACGATACAAAAGTACTGCCGGGGCATATGGGTCCGACGACGATAGGATACGAAAAGGAGAATAATCCTTTTGTATAAGATCGTTCTTGAAAATGTGAACAATACGCATGAATACGAAGAACTGGTCAAGATCTTTTTGAGACCGGAAGAGTATGATGTATCCATGGACGGAGATACAGAAGGCGCGGATCTTGTCGTGAGAAACAGAGGCGACAAGAATATCGCGAAGAAAGAGATATATGAAGCGCTGAGAGAACTGACAGGCAAATCACCCGCTTGGGGGATAGTGACAGGGATCCGTCCCGTAAAAATGACGGGAGAGATCGTAAGGCGCTATGAAGAAGAAGGGAATCACAGCGCGTACAAAAACGCGCGCGAAAAACTGCTCTCATATTACTGCATCAGTGAAGAAAAAGCGGATCTGGCGCTGGAAATGTACAGACTCCAGCAGAAGATCTTCGGAAGACCTCCGGAAAGATCGGTCGGTATATATATCGATATACCGTTCTGTCCGACGAGGTGTCTTTATTGCAGTTTCGCGTCGAACCAGACAGATTACAGCGAGACACTGAGATATATGAAGGCGCTGTACAGGGAAATGGAGTACGTATCCGCGGAGATGAAAAAGAAGGGCTGGTACGCTGAATCGATATATATCGGAGGAGGTACGCCGAGCACGCTTCACGAAGAGGATCTCGCTGAGTTCTTGAATTTTGTAAGAGACAATTATCTCAGCGACGGGACGAAAGAGTTCACGGTCGAAATGGGAAGACCGGATACGATCGATCTGGGCAAACTCGCGGCGGCAAAAAAAGCCGGAGCGGGGCGCATCAGTATAAACCCGCAGACGATGAAGGACGAGACGCTTGAACTTATTGGCAGGCAGCATGACAGTGCCGCGATAAGGCAGGCATTTGCTCAGGCTGACGAAGCGGAGATAGGGATAATCAATGCCGATGTGATAGCCGGGCTGCCGGGAGAGACAGTTTCCGATTTCAGAGAAACTCTGAAAAAGGTCGAAGAACTGGGACCTGAGAATATAACTGTGCATTCGCTCGCGGTGAAGAGAGCTTCGAAGCTTGTGGATATCGACAGCGAATTCCATTACAGACAGGGCAGGGTAGTCACTGAAATGCTGGACAACGCGAGGGCGTTCCTCCATGAAAAAGGTTACCGCCCGTATTATCTGTATAGACAGAAGCATATGTCCGGAGCACAGGAAAACACAGGATACGCAAAGCCGGGCACTGAAGGGCTGTATAATACGCGGATCATGGAAGAAGCTCAGACGATAATAGCGATGGGTGCTTCCGGGATGACGAAAGTCTATTTCCCGGAGGAGAACAGGCTCGAGAGAGTGCCCAACGTTTCAAATTATGAAATATACATCGACAGGCTCGATGAGATGATAAACAGAAAGAAAGAGGGATTATTCAATGCTTACTAATGCTCCAAAAGGCACGAAAGACATGCTCCCGAAGGACGCCTATAAATGGCATTACGTGGAGAAAGCTTTTGAGGAAACATGCCGGCGCTACGGGTTCGGCGAGATAAGGACACCGGTGTTCGAGCATACAGAACTTTTTGTACGCGGGGTCGGAGGAACGACAGATGTCGTGCAGAAAGAGATGTATACATGGGAGCAGGCGCACAGAAGCCTCAGCCTAAGACCTGAAGGGACATCGCCTGTAGTCAGATCTCTGGTTGAAAATAAACTTTATGCTGATATGCAGCCTACAAAAGTGTATTACGACATACCTTGCTTCAGATATGAGAAGCCGCAGTCGGGAAGGCTCAGGGAATTTCATCAGTTCGGCGTCGAGACGTTCGGGACCGATGATATGATGGCTGACGCGGAGATCATCTCACTCGCGAGTGAGTATCTGGATAAAATGGGTATAACCGATGTCGAGCTCAGGATAAACAGTATCGGGTGTCCGACATGCAGGGAAGAGTATAAGAAGATCCTGAAGGAATGGCTCGCGCCGAAGTATGATCAGCTTTGCGATACGTGCAAGGGAAGATACGAGACGAATCCTATGAGGATACTCGATTGTAAATCGCCTGAAGATCAGAAGCTTGTCGAAGGAGCTCCGGTGATGCTTGATTATCTGTGCGACGATTGTAAAGCGGCGTTTGAAGAACTCAAGGAAGATCTTGAGGCCATGGGGATAGAGTATACGGTGGATCCAGGGATCGTACGAGGACTCGATTATTACACGAAAACAGCTTTCGAGTTCATTTCTAAAAACATCGGCGCGCAGAGCACAGTCTGCGGCGGCGGGCGTTATGACTACCTTACTGAAGAGATAGGCGGTCCGCACATGCCAGGTGTTGGATTCGGACTCGGGATAGAGAGACTTCTGATTACTATGGAAGAGAACGGAGTCGTGATCCCTGAAGAAGAAGGGCCGGACGCGTTTATCGTATTTGTCGGCGAGGCAGCTAAAAAATTCGTTATAGGGTTCGCGTCAAAACTCAGGAAACAGGGACTGTTCGTCGAGACGGATGCTCTTGCTAGAAATGTCAAGGGGCAGTTCAAATATGCTGACAGAGTGCACGCGAAAAAGACGATAGTCATCGGGGACGATGAACTCGCAAACGGAAAAGCTACGGTCAAAGACATGGAGAGCGGAGAACAGCACGCAGTCAAATTTGACAAGATACCCGAATTACTGAAATAGATCTTAAACCTAAGGAGAAAACGATGGAAAGTATTTTTAAGAGGACACATATGTGCGGCCTGCTGAGGGCGGGAGACATTGGAAAAGAGGTGTGCCTCAACGGATGGATCGCGAAGAGACGTGATCTTGGCGGACTTATATTCTGTGATGTCAGAGATAAGACAGGGATCTCACAGGTAGTATTTGATGACAAGATACCTAAGGAACTTTTCGACAAGGCGAACTCACTGAGAAGCGAGTACGTAGTTGGCGTAAAAGGCGAAGTGAGACAGAGACAGTCGGCGAACCCGGATATTGCTACCGGTGATGTCGAGATATTCGCCAGTGATCTCATTATATATTCCAGATCGGAAACTCCGCCTATATATATCAAGGATGACGATAATGTAGACATGAATCTCAGACTGAAATACAGATATCTTGATCTTAGAAAGAAGAAGATGCAGGACAATCTGGCATTCAGAGGCAAGGTCTGCAAGATAGCGAGAGATTATTTTTACGAAAACGGATTTACAGAAGTTGAGACTCCGGACCTGATAGCTCCTACGCCTGAAGGGTCGAGGGACTATATCGTACCGAGCCGCGTGGAGCCTGGATCGTTCTACGCGCTTCCTCAGTCACCGCAGCTGTATAAGCAGATGCTGATGGTCGGTGGTACGGACAGATATATACAGATAGCAAGATGCTTCAGGGATGAGGATCTTCGTGCTGACAGACAGCCTGAGTTCACTCAGATAGATATGGAGATGTCATTTATCGATGAAGATGACATAATAGCGGTCAACGAGGGGTTCCTCAAAAAGCTTTTCAAAGAAGCGATGGGGATCGATCTCAAGACACCTCTCCCGAGGATGACATGGGATGAGGCGATGACCAGGTACGGAAGCGATAAGCCGGATACAAGATTCGGTTTTGAGCTGCACGATCTTGGACAGCTTGATGTGATAAAGAACACGGAATTCAAAGTGTTCGCGGACGCGCTCGCGAGTGGCGGAGATGTCAGAGGTATATGCATCACCGGAGGAGCCGGAAAATACAGCCGCAAACAAATAGATAAGATGACAGAACATATCCGCAGCTTCGGCGCGAAGGGAATGGTCTGGATAAAGACATCGGCGGATGATATAAGTTCTTCGGTCAATAAGTTCTTTGATAAAGACGCTCTGAAGAAGATCGCTGCTGAATTCGACGCTGGAAATGACGATCTCATCCTGATCGTCGCGGATAAACCTAAAGTCGTATTCGACAGTCTTGGATATTTAAGACGCGCGATAGCTGATGAGATGGGCATGCTCGATCCAAAGCAGTTCAATTTGCTTTGGGTAGTTGATTTCCCTCTCTTCGAATACAGTGAAGAAGAAGGAAGATATGTGGCTGAACATCATCCGTTCACACATCCAAAAGACGAAGATATACCGATGCTCGAAGAGCATCCTGAAAAGTGCCACGCCAGAGCGTACGACATCGTAATGAACGGGGTCGAAGCAGGCGGCGGCAGTATAAGGATACATGACAGGGAACTTCAGGACAGGATGTTCAAAGTACTTGGGATGGACGAAGAGACGATCCAGTCAAAGTTCGGATTCCTTGTAGAAGCGTTTAAATACGGTGCTCCGCCGCACGGCGGACTGGCGTATGGCCTTGACAGACTCGTCATGCTTCTTCTTGGAGAAGAGACGATAAGGGACGTCATCGCGTTCCCTAAGAACCAGTCTGCTCAGTGTATGGTATCCGGAGCTCCGGGACCTACAGATGCTGATCAGCTCGACGAGCTTGGTCTTGAGCTGAAAAAGTAAAGGGGAAGCTGTGAGAAGTATAGGCGTGATAGGAGGATCTTTTGATCCTGTACATTACGGTCATATCTGTCTGGCAGAGGACGCGAGAGATATGGCGTCACTCGACAAAGTGGTATTTATGCCGGCTAGGTTCCAGCCTTTCAAGCTCGACAGAGATATAACGTCCGGGAAGGATCGCTCGGCCATGCTTGAGATAGCCGTCAAAGACGAACCGGATCTTACGGTATCGACGCTTGAACTTGACGCGGAGAGGATATCATATACATATCTGACGCTTAGAGAACTCAGGACGAAATATGGCAGTGATGACAGGATATACTTCATAACCGGAACTGACACTTTTATTGAACTCTCGACCTGGTATAAGGGAGCGGACATCCTTGCGGAAAACGGGATCGTTGTCGGGATCAGGCCGGGGTACAAAGAAGATGAGGTCTGGAGAAAAGAAGCGCATTATCGTAAGTCGTTTGGAACGGATGTTAAGATCATACATAACAGAAGGCTTGATATTTCTTCTACAGCAATAAGAGAAAAAATAATGAAGGGAGAAAGTACCGGAGGGATGCTTCCGGACAAGGTAAGAGATTATATCGATGAACACGGACTCTATAAATAAATATATAAAAGAACATTATTCGGAAAAGAGAAAAACGCATACCGAAGGGGTGCGAAGGACAGTGATCCCGATGGCCAAAAAATATGGGGCCGATCCTGAGAAGGCGGAGATCGCGGCGCTTTTCCACGATATGTTCAGGGGCACTCCGGTAGACGAGCTGAACAGGCTCATAGATGAAACCGGCGTCTCGGAAAAATATAAGGGCAGCGCGAATCTCGCGCACGGAAAACTCGCCGCGGCCGTTATGGAACGCGACTGGGGCATTGAAGATAAAGATATCCTGGATGCTGTGTCGTTTCATACGACCGGAAGAGCGGGCATGTCACAGCTTGAAAAAGTGGTGTTCCTGGCGGATGCCATAGAACCGGGAAGGGATTATCCAGGAGTAGATGACCTGCGACGTACGGCAGGATATGATCTTGATGAAGCGTGTCTTAAAAGTCTTGAAGGCACAGTAGAATTTTTAAATGAGCAGGGAAGCTTTGTGGATTACGACACGATCGATGCAATGGAGTGGTTCAAATCCCTGAAAGGAGAAAAATCAATGGACACAAAGAAGATCGCGAGAATGGCGGCAGAAGCTATCGACAAAAACAAGGGCACCGACATAATGATCATAGATATAGCAGCTAAATCGTCGTTCGCGGATTATTTCATATTAGCGTCAGGAGCAAACGAAAGACAGATCGGAGCGCTTCAGGAAGATGTGGAAGACGCGCTGGCACAGGAAGGTGTGCTGGTCAAAAACATAGAAGGACGTAAGGATTCAGGGTGGATACTGATGGACTACGGCGATATCATCGTCAATGTCCTCACTGCCGAGATGAGAGAAAGATACAATATTGAAAAGGTCTGGGCTGACTGCAATGTCATCACGATGGAGGAGGAATCATGAAAGAGAAATATAACCACAGTGCCGTAGAGGAGAAATGGCAGAAAATATGGGAAGAGACGAAGCCGGACAAGGTGGAAGTCGATCATGATAAAAAGAAATATTATGTACTTGAAATGTTTCCGTATCCATCGGGAAAACTCCACATGGGGCATGTCAGGAATTACTCTATAGGTGATGTCGTAGCCAGATTCAAGAGGATGCAAGGATATAATGTCATACACCCGATGGGGTTCGATTCATTTGGACTTCCTGCCGAAAACGCCGCTATACAGCATAATATACCGCCTGCTAAATGGACCTGGGACAACATACATGAGATGGAGGTCCAGCTCAGACAGCTCGGACTCTCATATGACTGGGACAGGGAAGTACAGACCTGCGATCCTAAGTACTATAAGTGGATGCAGTACATCTTCATCCAGTTCTACAACAAAGGTCTCGCGTATAAAAAAGAGACTCAGGTCAACTGGTGCCCGGGATGTAAAACTGTGCTCGCTAATGAACAGGTAGTAGATGGAAAATGCGAAAGATGCAAGAGCCCTGTAGGCAAAAAGACTCTCTCGCAGTGGTGCCTGAAGATCACGGATTACGCTGACAAACTGCTTGAAGATCTCGATAATCTTCCGGGATGGCCTGAAAAAGTCAAGACCATGCAGAAGAACTGGATAGGCAAGAGCACCGGCGCGGACGCGGTATTCACGATCAAGGATTTTGACAAGACGCTGGAAGTATTCACGACACGTCCGGATACATTGTTTGGAGTGACTTTTATGGTTCTCGCTCCTGAGCATCCATATATCGAAGAACTTGTATCGAAAGACAGTGAGTACAGAGATGCTGTAGACAAATATATTGAAGAAGCGCAGCACATGACTGAGATAGAAAGAGGCGCGGCAAATAAACCAAAGACAGGAGTCTTCACGGGCCGTTATGCCATCAATCCGGTCAATGGGAAAGAGGTCCCTATATACATTTCAGATTATGTAATGATGGGATATGGGACCGGCGCTATCATGGGCGTGCCTTCGCACGACCAGCGAGATTTTGATTTCGCTAAAAAGTTCGATCTCGAGATCATACCGGTAGTAGACCCGCATGATCCTGATATAGATATCGATGACCTTAAGGAAGCTTTCGTCGCAGAAGGCACGATGATCAATTCCGGAGAGTTCAACGGCATGAACAATCGCGACGCTATCGAGAAGATGTTCTCATGGCTCGAAGAAAAGGGGATCGGAAAGAGAACAACGACATATAAGCTCCGCGACTGGATCATATCCAGGCAGAGATACTGGGGCACGCCTATACCTATGGTATGGTGTGATGACTGCGGATGGGTGCCGGAGAAGGAAGAAAATCTTCCTGTAATGCTCCCTGAGGATGTCGAGTTCACAGGCAAGGGCGAGTCCCCTGTCGCTACAAGCAAGACGTTTGTGGACACAGTATGTCCAAAGTGCGGAAAACCGGCAAAGAGAGAAGTAGATACGATGGATACATTCCTGGATTCGTCATGGTATTTCCTCAGATACTGCGACCCGACAAACGATGAAAAATGCTGGGACAAAGAAAAAGCTGATTACTGGATGAATGTAGACCAGTATATTGGCGGGGTAGAACACGCTATCATGCATCTGCTCTACGCGAGATTCTTCCAGATGGCTCTGCACGACTGCGGACTTGTCGAGGCGACAGAACCGTTCGAAAACCTGCTCACGCAGGGCATGGTCATAAAAGACGGAAAGAAGATGTCGAAATCTATCGGCAACATCGTAACGCCTCTTGAGATAATCGATAAATATGGTGCTGACACAGCGAGGCTGTTCATCCTCTTCGCTGCTCCTCCGGACAGAGAACTGGACTGGTCAGATGCTGGAGTCGAGGGGAGTTATCGTTTCATAAACAGGGTGTACAGACTCGTATATGATTTTGTAGACCAGTATGGAAACGGACCGACTGCGTACACGGTGAACGATCCGCACGACAAAGAACTCAGATTCATACTCAACGCGACATGCAAAAAAGTTGGAGATGACATCGACCACAGATTCAGTTTCAATACGGCGATCAGTTCGATCATGGAACTCGTCAACGCAATGTATAAGTACAAAGACGAGGATGGTTTCAACGAATCATTATTCAGATGCGCGATCGAGAATCTCGTGATAATGCTCTCACCATTTACACCACACGTATGTGAGGAAATGTGGGAACATCTCGGAAAGAAGGAGTCGGTACACTTAGAGAAGTGGCCTGTATGGGAAAAGAACGCTCTCGTGAAGGACGAAGTCGAGATAGTCGTTCAGATAAACGGAAAGATAAAACTCAGGATGAACGTAGAAAATAATTTGAAAAAAGAAGATTTAGAGAAGGCAGTGATGGGGGATGCTTCAGTCACGGAAATGATCGGCGACAGGAACGTTGTAAAGGTGATCGCCGTTCCGAATAAACTCGTGAACATAGTAGCAAAATAAACCCCTGCCTTAGAAAAGGACGGATAATGAACAACAACACAAAATCAAAAGGCAGACGCGGCAGTCTGAAGGTCATTCCGCTGGGCGGTCTTGAAGAGATCGGAAAAAATTTGACCGCACTGGAATACGGAAATGATATTATGCTTATAGACTGCGGGATGTCTTTCCCGGATGACGACATGTTCGGAATAGATGTCGTGCTTCCGGATTTCACATACCTCATCGAGAACGCCAAAAAGATCAGAGGTATAGTGATAACACATGGACATGAAGATCACATCGGAGCGATACCGTATCTCGAGAAGAAGATCAATGTGCCTATCTGGGCGACAAGACTGCCGCTTGGGCTCATCAAGAACAAACTCGATGAGCACGGACTGAAGTGCAGACTTCATCCGATAGAAGCGGGAGATAAGATCAGGCTTGGCGTATTCAATGTCGAGACGATCAGGACTACGCATTCGATCGCGGATTCGATATGTCTGTGTATAGATACACCTGTGGGAAAACTGTTCCACTCAGGCGATTTTAAAGTCGACTACACTCCTGTCGACGGAGAACCGATAGATCTCGGCAAACTCGCGGAGATCGGAAGAGAAGGAGTGCTGCTTATGATGTGTGAGAGCACGAATGCTGTAAGACCGGGATTCACAAAATCCGAAAAGGTCGTAGGCGAAGCGCTCGGCGATATATTCAGAGCAGCGAAGAAAAGGATAATCGTGGCATCGTTCTCATCGAACGTCCACAGGATACAGAAGATAATAGATAACGCTGTGTCATGCCACAGAAAAGTGGCAGTATCGGGCAGGAGCATGGTGAATGTTGTCACGCTCGCGATAGAACTTGGATATCTCAGTATCCCGAAGGGGACCCTCGTAGATATAAACAGGACAAAGAATATCCCGGACAAGCAGCTCGTCATAATCACCACGGGCAGCCAGGGTGAACCGATGAGCGCGCTCGCCAGGATGGCGGCGAATGAACATCGCGCGATAAAAATAAAGAAGGGCGATACTGTAGTACTATCATCTAATCCGATACCGGGCAACGAAAAACTCGTTTCAAATATAGTAAATGAATTGTTTGAACTCGGCGCGGATGTGATATATTCAGATATAGCTGAGACCCACGTTTCAGGACACGCGTGTCAGGAAGAATTAAAACTGATACATTCATTGATCAAGCCAAAATATTTCATGCCGGTACATGGAGAATACAGGCATCTGAAAGCGCATGCTGATCTGGCGATGGATCTTGGGATGCCGGAAAAGAACATCTTCATAATGCAAAACGGAGATTGTCTCCAGCTTTCACAGAGTCGTGCTCGTGTGATAAAAGAAGTCACTCACGCGGATGCTGTCATGGTAGACGGTCTCGGAGTAGGAGATGTAGGGAATATAGTATTCAGGGACAGACGTCTGCTCTCGGAATCGGGACTCATAATAGTAGTCGCTTCGATAGACAAGGCTACGAGAAAAGTCGTATCTGGGCCTGATCTCATATCCAGAGGATTTGTATATGTAAGAGAAAACGAAGACCTCATGGAGCAGGCGAGAAAGGTCACTGAAAAGTCACTGGAGAAATGCTCTTCAGCGAGAAATAAAGACTGGAATACTATGAAAAACGCTGTGAGGGATGACCTCAGGAAATTCATATTCAGCAAAACGGGGAGGACCCCTATGATAATGCCGATATTTATGGAAGTATAGAAACAAGGAGACGAACATGAACGTATATGATGAAGCGCATAACCTGCAGACCGCGATAAAAGAATCGGAAGAATTCAAACAGTTCGACGCTGCAAGGCAGAAGGTCGGTGAGAATCCGCAGCTTGACAGCATGCTTAAAGATTTCAGAGAAAAGCAGATGGCAGTCCAGGCAAAACAGCTGATAGGCGAAGAAGTCGGAGAAGATCTTATGGGAGCTGTACAGCAGCTGTACAGCATCATAGCTCAGGATCCGGCGGCCGCTGAGTATATGCAGTGCGAAATGAGATTTTCTGTGATGATGAAGGACGTTTACGAAATACTGTCCGAAGTCGTAGGCATAGAGACAGAATAGCGTGTACTTGTAGTAACTTGCTATTTTTGGTATAATATAATGCGGCATTCGTAAATCGGTGTCGCAGTTTAAAGAGTCAAAGAATTAATGTAATAGAAACGGAGAGATAGATAATGATAAGTGCAGGAGATTTCAGAAAGGGCGTAACTTTCGAACTGAACGGCGAGCCTAATGTTGTACTCGACTTTCAGCATGTAAAGCCGGGAAAAGGCGCGGCATTCGTAAGGACAAAATACAGAAACATCCTTACGGGAGCTACGAGGGAGGACGCGTTCAACCCTAACGACAAATTCCCTAAAGCACATATAGAGACGAAGCAGATGCAGTATCTGTATCAGGACGGAGATCTTTATTACTTCATGGACGAGGAGACATTCGAACAGATCCCTCTCATGCAGGAACAAGTCGAAGAAGCGATAAAATGGCTGAAGGAAAACGATGAAGCCACGATCAAGTTCTACAAGGAGGAAGCATTCCTTGTAGAAGCTCCGAATTTTGTAGATCTCAAGGTCATCGAGACTGAGCCGGGTGTCAAAGGCGACACAGCTACGAACGTGACTAAGTCGGCGACGGTAGAGACCGGAGCGGATGTACAAGTCCCTATTTTTATCGAAGAAGGAGAACTCATTCAGATCGATACAAGGACCGGTGAGTACCTTGGAAGATCCAAATAAGTAAGATAATAATCAGCACAGAAACTTGGGACGTATTTTGATAATGCGTCCTAAAAGTTTTTGTGAGGAGAGGAGTTTTTATGACTAAGAAGGGCATAATAACGATCGTCTGCGTGATCGCGATCATAGCTGTCGGCATTTTTGGATATATATCCATCGAGAGCAGAGCCGTGGACACATCTTCAAAAGCCACACAGATATTCACGGTGGAGAGCGGTGAGGGAGTGGCGCAGATCGGGACGCAGCTTAAATCTAAGGACCTGATCAGGAGCTATAAAGTTTTCATGATCCGTGTCAAGATGGGCGGAAACACGGCAAAGCTGCAGGCAGGATCATATGCCTTTTCAAAGTCGATGTCAGTATCAGAGATCATAAACGATATGGTGAACGGAAAAACTGCCGGACAGACATTTACCGTGACAGAAGGCATGTCGATGGAGAAGATCGCGACGATGCTGACAAAACAGGGCATCTGCACGAAGAAGCAGTTTTACGCGGCGGCCTCTAAAAAAGACTTTGAAAATTATAAGTTCTCAAAGTACCTTTCATCAAGTACTTCCGCGAATCGCCTTGAAGGATTCCTTTATCCGGACACGTATGAAGTCGCTATGGACGCGACAGCAAAAGATGTCATAAAAACGATGCTTTCGAATTTTGACAATAAGATAACTGATAAATACTATAAAAAAGCCAAGGCGCGCGGAACGAATATTTACAAGGTAGTAACGACCGCGTCCATAGTGCAGCGAGAGGCCGGGACTGCTGACGACATGCCGAAAGTGGCGAGCGTTATTTACAACAGACTGGATAAAAGTATGTACCTGCAGATGGATTCGATCCTGTCGTACATAACCAATGAAGACAAGGTGATCGCGTCATACAGCGATACAAATATAGATTCTGACTACAACCCTTATAAAAATAAGGGACTGCCGCCGGGACCGATATGTTCTCCGGGAACGGACGCGATCGACGCCGCGCTCGAGCCGGCTGATACAGATTATATTTACTTTGTGGACAGCGAAAAGCTCGATGGTACACTCAATTTCTCGACAAACGAGAAACAGTTCTACAAGGACAAGGCGGCGTTCGAAAAGGCGTACAAGAAATCACAGAGCAGCAAATAATATAAAGAGGGGCAATTGGACTTGAACATTACAAATGAAGCGGTCACAGATCATATAAGGGGCCTTTATACTCCGATCGACAGCGATATGGCTGAATTCCGAAAAGAAGCAGTGGAGGCCGGAGTACCGGTCATCATGGAAGAAACCGAGATGCTGATAAACACTATTATGATCATCCTTCGACCTCATAACATCCTAGAGATAGGGACAGCGCTCGGATACTCGGCGTGTTTCATGTCGAAAGCGCTCGAGGGAGATGTCAAAATAACCACAATAGAGAAGAATTACGAGAGCTTTATGAAGGCAAATGATAATGTGGCACAGCAGAAATGCTCGGAAAGTATCGATCTCATATGTGATGACGCGGTGCACGCGCTGAAGCAGCTGCGCGACGGAGGGCGTATGTACGACTTCGTGTTTATCGACGCGGCTAAGAGCCATTATCGCAGTTTTTGGGATGAAGTAGTCAAAATGGTGCACAGAGGCAGTGTCATACTATGTGACAATGTGCTGATGCGCGGGACTACAGTCATACCGCCGGAAGAAGCAGAGCATAAGCACAGGACGAATATAAGGAACATGAGAGAATTTCTGGAGTATATATGCGGACTGGAAAATGTACAGACGAGTGTAGTGGCTGCCGGAGACGGCGTGAGCATAAGTTATATAAAGTAAAGGCAGATCGAAATGAATAAAACGGGTAAGATGGAACTGCTCGCTCCGGCGGGCGACCTGGAAAAACTAAAAACAGCCGTAGACTATGGAGCAGACGCGGTATATTTCGGAGGAGAAATGTTCAGCCTGAGAGCGGGCGCGGGCAATTTTTCTGAAGCGGATATGCGTGAAGGTGTGGCGTACGCGCATGAGAGAGGCAGAAAGTGTCATCTGACGCTTAATATATTTCCGCATAATGAAGATGTGGAGCCGATAGAAAAGTATCTGGAAAGGATAGCTGATATAGGTATCGACGCATTTATAGTATCGGACCCGGGCACGATAAGGACGGTACTTGATATGATCCCGGACGCGGAAGTGCATCTTTCTACGCAGGCGAATATGACGAACTGGAAGACAGGAAAGTTCTGGCAGGATGTCGGCGTCAAAAGACTGGTACTTGCGAGAGAACTTACTCTTAAGGAAATACGTGAGATCAATGACAGACTGCCGGGGATGGAAACAGAATCATTTGTTCACGGCGCTATGTGTATCTCATATTCAGGCAGATGTCTTCTTTCGAACTTCATGACTGAAAGGGACGCTAACAGAGGGATGTGCGCGCATCCGTGCAGATGGAAATACAGACTCGTAGAAGAAAAACGACCGGGAGAATATTATCCTGTAGAAGAAGATGGACGCGGGACATATATCTTAAACTCAAGAGATCTGTGCATGATAGATCATATAGACGATCTCGCAAAGGCAGGAGTGTCATCACTTAAGATCGAAGGCCGAATGAAAAGCATGTTCTATGTCGCGACGACAGTAGGCGCGTACCGAAAAGCGATCGATCAGTATTACAGCGATCCCGAGAACTTCATACCGGACCCTGCATGCATGACGGAGATACGCAAAGCAAGTCATCGTGAGTTCACGACCGGGTTCTATTATGACAAACCAACGAACAAGGACCAGAACTATCAGACAAGCGACTATACGCGCGAATATTCTTTTATAGGCAAGGTACTGGAATATGATAAAGAAACAGACATGGCAACGGTCGAGCAGAGAAATAAAATGAGTGTCGGAGATATTATAGAAGTCTTTGGACCCGGCACGGATTTCTTCACTCAGAAGCTCAGTGTGATGCTGGATGAAGACGGTGTCCCGATAGAGTCGGCGCCTCATCCTCAGCAGATAGTGAAGATAAAAATGGACAGGCCCGCAGGGCACGGCTTCATTTTGAGAAAAAGAAAGACAGATACAGAGAAATAATATATAATCTATATATAGATTGGATTTCGAAAGGAGAAATACAGCATGGATGCAAATCCTGACCCCGGATCTCGAATAGCGATAGAAATTGCTTTTTTATTAATAATTTTAATAATCAATGGACTTATGGCGGCCGCTGACAAGGCGATCTCTTCAGTCAATAGAAACAATATAAGAGAGATGGCCGAAGACGGTAATAAACGCGCGGCCAAACTCGAAAAATTATTCGACAGGTCTGATAAAGTCCTGTCCGCAGCGACAGTTGCCTCGATATTCCTCGCTTTTCTTACAAGCGCGATCGTGATGTCTACGCCGCAGTTCTCAGTATACGGATGGTTCGGCGGTATCAAATATGGGTACGTTCTGGCAGGTCTTATCCTGACCATGATAGTATCATGTATTTTTCTTGTGATTGGAGTACTGCTGCCAAGACAGATCGCTCTCAAACACAGCGAGGGCGTGGCGCTGAGACTTTCAGGCTATGCTGCCTTTATCACGAGTATATGCGCGCCGTTCTCAGCTGTAGCTAACGGGCTCACGACACTCTTTCTGAAGATATTCAGGCAGGGAAGTTTGGTGAAAGATGAACAGTTCTCTGAAGAAGAAGTCATGTCGATGCTTGAAGTCGGACAGGAACACGGTGACATAAAAGAAGAAGGCAAAAAGATGATAGACAGTATCTTTGCTTTCGACGATAAGCTGGCTTATGAGATAATGACACCGCGTACAGACGTATTCACGATAGATATAGACGATGATCCGGATGTGTATATGGAAGAGTTCATGGAGATGAGATATTCCAGGATACCTGTGTATGAAGGTGACCAAGATCATATAATCGGCATACTCAATATTAAGGATTATGTCGTCAGAGCTTATGATCAGGGATTCGATAATGTGAAGATCTCAGAACTCCTGAGGAAGCCGGTATTCGTGCCGGAGACAAAGAACATCGACGCGTTGTTTTTTGAACTTCAGAACAGCTCGCAGCACATAGCTATCCTTATAGACGAGTACGGAGGCTTTTCAGGCGTAGTGACGATGGAGGATCTTATCGAAGAAATCGTGGGAGATATCGACGATGAGTACGACGAGGAGGAGCCTAAGATCGAGATGCTCGACAAGGACACTTTCTATGTGGACGGTACAATGGACCTGGATGACATAAACGAGGAGCTTGGCACTGATCTTGAATCGGAAAACAGTGAAACTATAGGCGGACTTCTGATCGATGAACTGGGAGAGATCCCGGATGAGGACGAAGATGAAGAACGTGTCATAAAGATAGAAAATTATACGTTCACGATCCTTTCGGTACATGACAGGCGTATCGAACGTGTAAAAATGCATATCGAAGAGCCGAAGCCGGATGAGGAAAACGGTCATGAGGAAGACGCCGCGGACGCGAAAGACTCAAAAGAGGAAAGCGAAGGCGTGAAGCAGGAGAAAGAATGAAAGCGGCATTTCATACATTAGGATGCAAAGTCAATCAGTACGAAACGGAGGCCCTGAAGGAAAACTTCAGGGTCGCCGGTTATGATATCGTGGACGAAAATGACAAGGCGGACGTATATGTCATAAATACGTGCACGGTGACTGGACTCGCCGACAGAAAATCAAGGCAGTACATACGAAGAATGAAAAAGCAGTGCCCGGAAAGCTGTATAGCGGTGACTGGGTGTTACGCTCAGGTAGGATCGGAAGAGATAATGAAGATCCCGGGAGTGAATATCGTTGCGGGGACAAATGAAAAGCATAATCTGCTGAGGTATATAGAAGAGTACAAGGCAGCTCCGCAAAGCGCGCCGCATAGATATATAAAAAAATACGATGAACTCGGCGAGTACGAAGAGACCGGAACGATCACTTCGATGGAGTCGAGGACTCGCGCGTATATAAAAATAGAGGAAGGCTGCAACAGATTCTGCTCTTACTGCATCATACCTTACGCGAGGGGACCGGTCAGGAGCAGAAGTACAGCTGAGATCGTCGAAGAAGCGCGGCAGCTGGTCGAAAACGGATTCAGAGAGATCGTACTCACAGGTATAAATACAGCTCTCTACGGGGCGGACAGCGCGGATGGGGGCGGTACCGGCGAGCTCAAACTTCATGTACTTCTGGAACAGCTTGACGCGCTGGATGGCGACTTCAGGATAAGACTCAGTTCGCTCGAGCCTACGGTGATCGACGCGGAGTACGTGAAAA
>CALDNM010000049.1 GCA_937915045.1 uncultured Clostridia bacterium | reverse complement strand
TGCGCCCGGCTGCTATCATTCAGAACCTTAATTTGCGTCAGCCGATTTATCGTCGGCGGCGAACCGTACCGCTCACCGGCGCATATACAAGCGGGCGGCGACTGGTCGAACGCGGCTTTCTGGCTCGCGGCGGACAGTCTTGGATCGGATATCGGAATAAGCGGGCTGGATCTCGATTCGCCGCAGGGCGATACGGCTATCCTGGACATCCTCCGCTATCTTGACTGCTCCGATGTCATAGACGCTAAGGATATCCCGGATCTTGTTCCGATCATTTCGGTGCTGGCGGCTGTGAAGCCCGGCACGAGGACGATCACGAACGCGGAGCGTCTCAGGATCAAGGAGAGCGACAGGCTGGAGGCGATGGCCGCCGATCTCAGAGTCCTCGGTGTCGACTTAGACGAACACGAGGGCGGCCTTACGATCCGCGGGGGCCGCGGACTCCTGGGAGGTCCTGTGCTTGGGTATAATGATCACAGGGTGGTCATGGCTATGGCTATTGCCGCGACGGCGGCTGACGCGCCGATCATTATTGACGGCGCGGAGGCGGCGGCGAAATCTTATCCTGCTTTCTTCAGGGATTTCAGAAGGCTGGGCGGCGTGATAGAGGAGGTCGAGTGATATGAGGTCGAGTTGCGGGAGATCTGATCGTATAGAATCGGCTTTTGGGGACAATCTCAAGGTGACTATTTTTGGAGGATCACACGAACCTGAGATCGGGTGTGTGATCGAGGGGCTTCCTGCGGGCGCGATCGACGGGATCGATATGGAGGAGCTGCAGGCGTTCATGGACAGGCGCGCCCCCGGACGCAATGAGTTCTCGACCCCAAGGAAAGAAAACGATATACCTGTTCTCAAATCCAAAGACCCTCTTACGTTTATAATCGAAAACAAAAACGCGCGCTCTTCGGATTACAAGAAGCTCGGGAATATCCCGAGGCCGGGACACGCCGATTTCACGGCTCATATAAAATACGGCGACGATATAAACATGGCCGGCGGCGGGCCTTTCTCCGGAAGGATGACAGCGCCGCTTTGCATAGCGGGAGGGATCGCGAAACAGATCCTGAAGGCGAAGGGCGTCACTGTATGCGCGAGGATACGATCTGTCCACGGCATAAACGACACACCGATAAATTACGCGGGCGTTACTGCAAATGAGATCGAAGCTGTATCCGCGAAGGGATTCCCGGTGATGGATGACAATGCCGGAGAGAAAATGAAGGACGAGATACGCGCCGCGAAAGCGCGCGGTGATTCGGTCGGAGGCAAGGTCGAAGTGGTCGCGGTCGGATGTCCGGCGGGGCTTGGCAGCCCGATGTACGGCGGAGCGGAGTCCGTGATGTCGCGAGTGTTTTTCGGGATACCGGCGGTCAAGGCAGTCGAGTTCGGCGCGGGATGCGATGTGTCGGAGATGCTTGGCTCGGAAAACAATGACCCGTTCACGGCAGCGGGCGGTGAGATAAAAACAGCGACAAACAACGCGGGCGGGATACTCGGAGGCATTACTGACGGGATGCCGATAATCGCGAAACTTGCATTCAAACCGACGCCTTCGATATCGATCGAGCAGGACTCGGTGGATATGGAAACGATGAAGCCGGCGAAGCTCGTGATACAGGGAAGGCACGACCCGTGCGTCGTACTTCGCGCGGTGCCGGTGGCGGAAGCTGCTATGGCTCTCGCGATACTCGATATGATGATGGAAGGAAAATAAAGATATGGATGATATGAAAAAGCTCGGGGCCCTTCGCGGTGAGATCGATGGTATCGATAATGAGATCGCGGCTCTTTTCAATAAGAGGATGGAGACCGTGAAGCAGATCGCCGATGTCAAAAAAGAAAACTGCGCCGCTGTCACTGACGGCGCGCGGGAGCAGGAGATCATCGACAAGGTGACCGCGCTCGCGAAGGGCGGCAACGCGAAATATATGAAGAAGCTTTTCCTGACACTGTTCGAAATGAGCCGTGATTATCAGGATGAGTATCTCGGGAACAAGTGAGGCGGATATGGCGTACGGACTTGCCGGCGAAAAGCTCGGTCACAGTTATTCGAAGATCATACATGAAAAGCTCGGGCTCTACAGCTACGAGCTCTTTGAAATTCCACGCGATGATTTCGCGGAGTTCATGAGGAAACGCGACTTTGACGGACTGAATGTCACTATCCCTTACAAGCGCGAGGTCATGCAGTATCTCGACGGCATCGACGTGATCGCGAACGAGATCGGAGCAGTGAACACATTGTGCTTCAGGGACGGCGGCAGTAATGGCAAAAAGATGCTCGTCGGAGCGAATACGGATTATTTCGGTTTTCTCTACATGGCGAAACGCGCCGGCATCTCGCTCACTGAAAAATCAGTCATCATCCTCGGCACCGGCGGCGCGGCCCACATGGCGCGATACGCGGCGGCATACAAGGACGCGGCTGAAATATCAGTGGTCTCAAGATCAGAGCACGAGGAAGAAACGGTCAGTACCCCAAGCGGTTCGATGACTGTGAGATACATCACTTACGACGATCTGGAAAAAGACACCGACGGCATAGCGGGCAGAGCGCAGATAGTCATCAACGCTACTCCGGTCGGTATGTACCCGGACGTGGACGCCTCTCCGGCCAGTCTCGATCTGTTTCCTTCGTGCGAAGGCGTGCTCGACCTCATCTACAATCCGTTCAGAACGAAGCTCATTCAGACGGCCGAAAAGAGGCACATCAAAAACTCAAACGGTCTCGCTATGCTGACAGCGCAGGCTCTCAAAGCAGCCGAGCTCTGGACAGGGAAGGACCTCATCGGAAAGACAGGCGCGATCACTTCAGAGATCGAGCGTGAGTTCGGAAATGTCATCCTTATCGGCATGCCGGGATGCGGCAAGTCATCTCTCGGGACGGCGCTCGCGCGCCAGCTCGGACACGACGTGGTCGACACCGATACCGAGATAGAAAAACGTGAAGGCAGATCACCTGCCGCCATCATCGAAGAAGACGGAGAAGACGCCTTCCGGGACATCGAATCCAAAGTCTTATCTGATGTCTGCAGGCAGAACAGCCTTGTCATATCGACAGGCGGAGGCTCGATCCTGAGACAGGAAAACGTCGACGCCATGCACCGGAACGGCACTGTGTTCCTCGTCGAGCGGAACATCGAAGACCTCGAGTCTGACGGAAGGCCGCTCTCCGGCGGCCTCGAGAAAAGGCGCGCCCTGTTCGCGAGAAGGCGCACGCGTTACAGCGGAGCAGCCGACTTCACGATCGACAACAACGGCAGCATCGAAGCCTCGATCGAGCAGATAATGAAAGCTATCAATTCCTGATCGGATCTAAATACACGCCAAAAAGCCGGCCCGGAGGCCGGCTTTTCGCTTTCATTTATTTCACTGTTATCGACTGTACTTCCGTCCAGTCACTGTAAACCTTCTTACCATTTTTGATCTTGTAATATCTCATCTTGTACTTGTACGTCTGCCCTTTGACTCTGTTGATGCTCGTGTATGTGTTCTTGCTGTTCGTCCCCGTCCAGCGAGTCTTCAGGGTTTTGTTTCCCGAGCTGTCATACGCGATCTGATATTTTGCCGCGCCCTTCACAGCTTTCCAGTGGACCTTGACTTTGTCCCCGCTGACGTTCGTGAGAGTGAAGCTCAGGAACCCGTTCGCTGAAGGAGTCTTCGCGGAAACGATCTTCGACGTCTTGTAATTCTCGCCGCTCATCGCTTTTACCTTGAAGTAATATTTCGTCTTGGTCTTGAGTCCTTTCGCCGTGAGTGATGTACCTGTCGTTTTTCCGACGTAAGTGTACTTTCCTGTCTTCTTTGTCGCTTTATACACTCTGTACGAAGTCGCTCCGCTGAACTTCTTCCACGTCACCTTGATGGACTTGTTCCCCGTCACCTTGGCTTTGACGCCCGTCGGCGCGTATCCCACTGTTATCGACTGTACTTCCGTCCAGTCACTGTAAACCTTCTTACCATTTTTG
>CALDNM010000048.1 GCA_937915045.1 uncultured Clostridia bacterium | reverse complement strand
TCAGGTTGTATCAGAATACTTCTCAAAGTGTAACATATGTGTTGACAGTTAAGAACAGGTCCGATTTTCGGACCGATAATGGGTATCCTTTTTGGACCTATTGCATTTATACTTATCCCTTTGGGATGCGTACTCAGCGGTTCGGTACATGACTACTTTGCAGGCATGATATCGATCAGAGAGGGCGGCGAGCAGATGCCTTCACTTATCGGCAAATACCTCGGAAAGGGTGTTTACCAGGTATATAACGCGTTCCTCTGCCTGCTTATGCTGCTTGTAGGCGCAGTATTTATCTATACGCCTGGAGACATATTTGTCACAGGTGTTCTTGGAAAAGCCGCGAACTTTGACAGCCCGGTCCTTTGGGTGACGTACGGAGTTATTTTTGCATATTATCTGGTCGCGACGCTTTTCCCTATCGACAAGATAATCGGAAGGATCTATCCGATCTTTGGCGCTATACTGCTGTTCTCAGCTGTAGGAATTTTCTTCGGACTGTTCTTTAAGCACTATGATCTGACAAATCTTTCGAGCGCGGCTATGACATGGCACGGTTCATATCCTGACGGGCTCACACCTATACTGCCGGTATTCTTTGTAACGGTGGCGTGCGGCATCACATCAGGATTCCATTCGACACAGGCGACACTTATCGGAAGATCAGTAACGCATGAAAAAGAAGGAAGATTCACATTTTACAACATGATGATCCTCGAGGGCTTCATCGCTATGATCTGGGCAGCAGCTGCTATGGGCGTATACAATAAGATCGGGGTCGCGAATGGACTCACGCTCGGATCGACAGGTATCGTCAACTATGTGGCGAAGGATATGCTTGGATCAGTTGGAGGCATGATAGCTCTTCTCGGAGTCATTGTACTTCCTATCACATCAGGAGATACAGCTCTTCGTTCACTTAGGCTGATGCTTGGAGAATATCTGCATATAGATATGACGAAGATGAAGGCTAAGCTTGGTATAGCTATACCTGTATTCATCATCGTGGCGGCTATACTGTTCTGGGCAAAGTACTCGCCAATGGGATTCACTATCCTCTGGAGATACTTCTCATGGGCAAACCAGACGATTGCGATATTCGCTTTCGCTACGTTCACGATATACCTGTTTGGACATAATAAGGGAAACGCGTGGCTCATGTCACTTGTCCCCGGGCTGTTCTACTGCTTTGTTATCAGCGCTTTCTTATTGAACGCGCAGATAGGATTCAGACTGGCATGGACACCGGCATATATCATCGCGGGAGCGATAACGATCTTGTATGGCGCGCTTGTCATCCGTTCCGGAAAGAAAGCAAGGGCGAGCGCTTCGTTAGATACGATGTCTGCCGCGTAATATCGCGCAGTATCACGATATAAATGATCAGATAATAGACTGGATCTCCGGCTTCTGCCGGCGGTCCGGTCTATATTATTATTGAAATGATCATGCGTTTGATTTATACTTTGGTAAAGTCAAATGAAAAAACGGAGGTACACATAAATGATTTTTCCTGAAGAACTGTTTTATTCGAGATCGCATTCATGGGTGAAGTTTGAAGATGGCACTACTGCTACGATAGGCGTCACTGAATACGCGCTTTCTGAACTCAATGACGGGAATGGCAGTATAGAATCGGTGGATCTTCCTGAAGAAGGAGAAGAGTTTGATATAGGTGATGTAGTAGGAACTATAAAGACCGCAGATTCTTCAGCGGAAATAAATACACCACTTGCCGGACGCGCTGCTGATATAAATGAAGATGTGCAGGATGAACCGTCTTGTATGAGCGATGATCCATATGAGGCATGGATCGTTAAGATCGAAAAGATAAGTGACAGAGAAGACCTGCTTGACGCTGAAGAATATAAAGAATATATAAATACGCTGTAATGTGATAAGACATATGTTACAGAAATAAACAAAAAATGAGAGAAACTCTG
>CALDNM010000047.1 GCA_937915045.1 uncultured Clostridia bacterium | reverse complement strand
ATAGATACGCGCCTGAGGCGCACAGGAGAAACAGTAAATGGCATTTAAAAAAGAAAAAGGATTTTTCGGACGCATGTCACAAAGGATCGGCGACGTGTTCATGGACAGGCCGGAAGCGGATGAAGATCTCCTCGATGAACTCGAGGAGATACTCATAACTTCAGATATAGGTATGGCCACGACCGAAAAGATAATAACGGAATTAAGAGATAAAGTCAGGATGGACAGACTGTGGAAATCCGAAGAAGTCAGAAACGCTCTGAGGGAGATCATGGTAGGCCTTGTCGACAAGGGCGACAGGCTGAAGCTTTCCGAAGAGACTCCGCTCGTCATAGTGATGATCGGTATCAACGGAGGCGGAAAGACGACGAGCATAGGCAAGATCGCGAACAAAATGCTCGGAAGCGGAAAGTCTGTGCTGCTGGCGGCAGCGGACACGTTCAGGGCTGCCGCGGGAGAGCAGCTCAGCATATGGGGCGACAGGCTCGGCGTAGATGTCATAAGGCATAAGGAAGGCGCCGACCCTTCAGCTGTGATATTCGATTCGATACAGGCCGCGAAGGCAAGAGATATCGATGTGCTCATATGCGACACGGCGGGTCGTCTTCAGACGCAGAAAAATTTGATGCAGGAGCTTGAAAAGATGAACCGCGTCATAGACAGGGAATGGCCGGAGGCGGCCAGAGAAACTCTCCTTATCCTCGACGCGACTACCGGCAAGAACGCGGTATCTCAGGCAAAGGAATTTGGCGAGATCACGGATCTGAGCGGTGTTGTGCTGACGAAGCTCGACGGTACGGCTAAGGGCGGCATAGCGATCACGATCGCTGATGAGTTCGATATGCCGATCAAATTCGTCGGAGTAGGCGAAGGCATGGACGATCTTAAGGAGTTCGATCCGGAGGATTTCATAGGAGGTATCTTCGATGAGTAAACCAATAGTTGCTGTAGTCGGCAGACCGAACGTAGGCAAATCGACGTTTTTTAATAAGGTCGTTGGGAGAAGAGTATCTATCATAGATGATACTCCGGGTGTCACACGTGACAGGATCTACGCGGAGGCCGAGTGGAGAAATATTGGCTTCGCGCTTATCGACACCGGCGGGATCGAGCCCGACAGTACAGAGGTGATCCCGGCGCAGATGAGAGCGCAGGCGGAGATCGCCATCGATACTTCGGATGTGATCCTGTTTATGGTGGATGGAAGAGAAGGGCTGACAGCGAGCGACCGCGAGGTCGCGGACATGCTGCGCCGTACACATAAGAAAATAGTCCTCGTAGTGAACAAGATAGACGAGCCGTCAAAGCAGACGGATTACTACGACTTCTATGAACTCGGCATAGGCGATCCTGTCCCTATATCCGCGGCAAACATGCTCGGTATAGGTGACCTGCTTGATATCATAGTCGACGACTTCCCTGAAGGAGCCGGCGAAGAAGAGGAAGACACGACGAAGATCGCTGTCATAGGAAAGCCGAATGTAGGGAAATCCTCATTGATAAACGCTTTGCTCGGAGAGAACAGAGTCATAGTATCTCCTATAGCGGGAACGACGAGAGATTCGATAGATACGCCATTTGTAAAAGGTGATGATAAATACTTACTGATAGACACTGCCGGCATCAGACGCAGGAGCAAGGTGAACGAGGATATCGAGAGATTCAGCGTCATCAGGGCTATCGCCGCGGTCGAGAGATGCGATGTCTGTGTAGTCATGATAGACGCGCAGGACGGAGTGACAGATCAGGATAAAAAGATAGCCGGTATCGCTCACGAAGCGGGGAAGGGAGTCATCTTAGTCGTCAATAAATGGGACCTTGTTGAAAAAGAAACGAATACCATGAAGAAATTCGAGGAGAAAGTGAGGGGCGAGCTTACGTTCATGTCTTACGCTCCGATACTCTTCATTTCAGTTCTGACGGGAAAACGTATGGATAACGTCATAGGTGAAGCGAAAATCGTTGCGGAAAACAGAAAGAAGAGAATACCGACCGGGCAGCTCAACAGCTTGATCATGGACGCGGTCATGATGCAGCAGACGCCTTCGGACAAAGGAAAACACCTGCGCATATATTACGTCGCGCAGATATCGACCGAGCCTCCGCTGTTCTCATTCAAGATCAATTCGAGAGAGCTGATGCATTTCTCATACGCGCGATATCTTGAGAACAAAATAAGAGACGCGTACGGGTTCGAGGGGACCCCGATAAAATTCGTATTCAAGGAAAAGGGAAAAAGAGATGATGACTAGTATATATACAGATTCAAACTGGCTCCTGTTTATCCTCGCTCTGGTCATAGCGTACGCTCTGGGAGATCTTTCAGGCGCGCAGATCATAAGCAGGACACAGGGAGTCGATATCAAGAAACAGGGAAGCGGAAACGCGGGGACGACGAATGTGCTGAGAGTCCTCGGCATAAAGTCGGCGGCAGGGACGCTCGCGATAGACGTGCTCAAAGGCACGGCGGCAGTCATGATCGGAAACGTCATGGCGGGACATTGGTGCGCGATGCTTTGCGTACTCGCTGTCACTGCCGGACACGTCTGGCCGGCCGCTTTCAAATTCAAAGGAGGCAAAGGTGTCGCGACCATATTCGGCGCGACGCTCGGGCTGAACTGGAAGGTGGCGCTTCTCGCACTGCTTTTGGTAGTAATAGGAGTTCTGGTTTTCAGGATGATGTCCATGGGATCGGTGGTCGGCGCGCTGACATTTCCGTTCCTTACATGGTATTTCCAGCCTGATTTCCTTGTTTTTTCAGTTATTCTTGCTATACTTGTTTTATGCAAGCACAGCAGCAATATAAAACGAATGCTGGCGGGAGAAGAACCGCATATAAGATTTAAAAGGGGTCCAGAGGACGGCGTGAAAGATAATCACGACGAAGACGGACCTGAAGGGAAGGACAGATAATATGGGAATGAAAACTATCGGAGTTATTGGCGCTGGAAGCTGGGGAACAGCTCTCGCTATCACACTCAGCAACAAGGGACATGATGTCAGGATCTGGGATCTTGATGAGAAGCACCTCGAGGCGCTGAAAAACGACCGGGAAAACAAAAGATATCTTCCGGGAGTAAAATTCTGTGACAAACTCAATACTGCTCCTACAGTAGAGGCTGCTCTTGACGGAGCTGACGTAGCGCTTTTCTCTGCGCCGGCGCAGCATTTCAGAGCAGCGTTCAAGGGAGCACTGCCATATCTCAGAGATGATATGCTGATCATCGATGTTGCAAAGGGCATAGAGCAGAAAACTCTCAAGAGGATGTCTGAGATAGCATTTGAAATAAAACCTGACGCTAAATATGTGGCACTTTCAGGGCCGTCACACGCGGAAGAAGTCTGCAAGGCTCTTCCGACAACAGTATGCGTAGTCTCGAAAGATAAAGAGGCTGCTCTTGAAGCACAGGATATTTTCATGACAGATAAGTTCAGGATATATACAGGTGACGATCTCGTAGGCACTGAGCTCGGCGCAGCGCTCAAGAATATTATCGCTCTCGGAGCCGGGATATCGGACGGTATGGGATTCGGAGACAACGCTAAGGCGGCACTCATGACGAGGGGACTCGCGGAGATCACAAGACTCGGCGTAGCGCTCGGAGCGGATCCTATGACATTCCTCGGTCTTACAGGGGTAGGTGACCTGATCGTGACATGCACGAGTATGCATTCCAGAAACAGGAGATGCGGCATCATGATCGGCGAGGGCACGGATCCTAAGCTGGCGACTGAAAAGGTCGGCATGGTAGTCGAGGGTTATTATACGACAGAAGCCGCTTACGGCCTTGCGCAGAAGATGGGCATCGAGATGCCTATAACAGAAGCGATGTACGATCTGATCAACGGAAAGATAAACGCCCGCGAAGCTGAAGAGATGCTTATGGGCAGAGACAGGAAGCATGAAAGAGGATAAGAAATTCCATATCCAGACTATGGGATGCCAGATGAATGAGAGAGATTCTGAAACTCTCTGCGGCATGCTCGCGGAACTGGGTTACACAAGAACAGAAAACAGACAGGACTCTGACGTTGCGATAATAAATACCTGCAGCGTCAGAGACAATGCCGATAAAAGATTTTTCGGGACGCTGGGTCAGCTTAAGAAGATCAAAGAGCAGCGTCCTGATTTTATTGTGTGCGTATGCGGCTGCATGATGCAGCAGCAGTACATAATCGACACGATAAAACAGAAATACCCGTGGGTCGATATCATATTCGGTACGCATAATATCCACGAATTCCCGAAGCTGCTGAAGAGCGTGATCTCGGAAAAAGAAAAGATTGTGGATGTGTGGAAAGACGCGGGCGAAATAGTCGAAGGGATGCCGTCGAAGCGTCTCTATAAATTCAAGGCCTTCGTGAATATAATGTACGGATGCAACAACTTCTGCACTTACTGCATCGTGCCATACACGCGGGGACGCGAGAGGAGCCGCTGCCCGGAGGAGATACTTAAGGAAGTACGCGCTCTGGCGGCTGACGGCGTGAAGGAAATCACTCTGCTGGGGCAGAACGTGAACTCTTACAGCGGATCGCCTGAAAACGACCCGGATGGAAAGAAGACTGATTTCGCGGATCTTATCTATATGCTTCAGGAAATTGAAGGGATCGAGAAGATAAGATTCATGACCTCTCACCCGAAAGACCTTTCAGATAAGCTGATACAGGCTTACACAGACTGCGGAAAACTATGCGCGAACATACATCTTCCGGTGCAGTCGGGGAGCGACGCTGTGCTGAAGAGGATGAACCGGCATTATAACAGAGAGCAATATCTGGCGCTGGTGAATAAGCTAAGAGACGCTGTTCCGGGGATCACGATGTCTACGGATATCATTGTAGGGTTCCCGGGAGAAACGGAGCAGGACTTCGAGGATACTCTGTCACTTGTGGAAGAAGTCGGATATGATTCGGCTTTCACATTTCTTTATTCTATCAGGCGCGGCACGCCGGCGGCTGGATATGACGATCAGATACCTGAGGAAGTCAAGCATGAAAGGTTTGACCGCCTCGTAGAAGCAGTCAACAGGCATTCTGCCGAAAAGAACGCTGCTATGAAGGGCCGCGTGGAGCGAATTCTCGTAGAAGGACCGAGCAGACACGATAAAACGACCCTTACAGGAAGGACCGAGGGCTTCAAAGTCGTGGATTTCGAGGGCGATGAGTCGATGATCGGAACATTCCGCGATGTACTCATTATTGAAGGGAAAACATTCAGCCTGCGCGGGAAACTGGTCTAAGAGTCTAGAAAACATAACGTTTTTAACATTTGATAAAACTTTCACGAAAACATAAAAGTGCTTGTTTTAAGCCTTATACTAATATATAATTGTAGAAGCGTGTTTAACACAAAGTTTATATTATTTTAGGAGGATTAAATGAGCACTATTATTTTTCTAATCGTGTTTCCGCTTGTAGTTGCGGTTGCTCTTTTGATACTCAAGTCAGACGCGGCAAGAGACATAATCGTCAAAGTCGGATCCGTGGTTATAATCGCGGCCTCGATTTATCTTGTCGTTAAGTACTTCAACTCCGGAGGTCAGTATTTCAACGCCTCAAACGAGTATGTAGGTACCGCGATGACGATAATCGCGACACTGCTCGCGATTGTCGGCTTCGTATTAGGTATCAAATACAGGAAGTTCTTAGCATGTCTGCTTGTTGTTATCACCACACCTTTACAGCTGTGGTTTGAGTTTACCAAAGGCAAGGACATCGCTGTCAATTACAATATGTATATCGACAGACTTTCGATGATCATGGTTCTTATCATCGGGATCATTGGTACCCTCATCTGTGTCTATGCACTTGGATACATGAAGGATGACCAGAAACATCAAAAGGACGGCAAAGACAGAAGACCTTGGTTCTTCTTCCTTATGTTCGTCTTCCTTTCCGCTATGTTCGGGATCGTTACATCGAACAACCTGGTATGGATGTTCTTCTTCTGGGAGATCACCACATACTGTTCGTTCTTCCTCATCGGCTACAATGGCCTGTTCCATCAGAAGGAATTTGAGGACAAGATCGCCACGAGAAACGCTTTCAGAGCATTCATCATGACGAGTCTCGGCGGACTTGGATTTATTATCGGAATCATTTTACTAGGCAATGGACTCGGCACACTCGAGCTTTCGACGATGCTTGCTTACGGCAGCATGGGAGGAAGCGTAGTAGCGCCTGCTGTGTTCCTGGTATTCGCCGGGATCACAAAGGCTGCGCAGATGCCGTTCGACAGCTGGCTGCTCGGAGCTATGGTAGCGCCGACGCCGACATCAGCGTTGCTCCATTCATCAACAATGGTCAAGGCAGGCGTGTTCCTTATCATAAAGCTCGCACCTGTACTCGGCTGGAACCTGGCCGGCATCATGGCGATGTTCGTAGGAGGCATAACCTTCCTGATGGCGTCGTTCGCGGCTATAGGACAAACAAACGGCAAGAAAGTTCTTGCTTACTCGACAATTTCGAACTTAGGACTTATATGTGCCTGCGGCGGCGTTGGTACGCCTGAAGCAGTATGGGCAGGGATCATGCTTATCATATTCCACGCCATCACAAAGTGCCTCATGTTCCTGTGCGTTGGTACTGCAGAGCACCAGATCGGAAGCAGAAACATCGAGGACATGGACGGTCTGTTCGAAAAACTGCCTCGCCTGGCGGGCTGCATGATGATAGGTATCGCGGGAATGTTCCTGGCGCCTTTCGGAATGCTGATCTCCAAGTGGGCGACACTCACAGCGTTCGTCGACTCGGGCAATATCATATTGATTCTCATTATCTGCTTCGGCAGTGCGGCTACATGCTTCTA
>CALDNM010000046.1 GCA_937915045.1 uncultured Clostridia bacterium | reverse complement strand
TGCCGGGCAGCACTGCCTGCAGGTCCGTCAAGGAGAAGAAAAAAGTGCTGCCCGGCAAGGAGAAGAAAAAAGTGATCGCTTCAAAGCGGCTTTGTCATTCGATGCACCTTTCGCTGCAGAGCGGGAGCGATAATATACTGCGCGCGATGAACAGAAAGTACGACAGGCAGGGGTATCTCGACATAGTGAAGGTACTGCGCGATTTCGACCCTTACTACGGTATAAGCACAGATATAATAGCTGGATTCCCGGGGGAGACGGAAGAGGATCTCGCGGGCAGTGTGAAGATGACAGAAGAGGCGGAATTCTGCAAGACGCATGTGTTCAAGTATTCGAGGAGAAAAGGCACCAAAGCGGCTGAGATGGACGGACAGATTGATCCGTCTATCAAGAAGCAGAGAAGCGCGGTACTTATAGATGCCGCCGAAGAAGCCGAAAGGAAGTTCTGCGTGAAGAACATCGGCAGGACGGAACGTGTGCTGTTCGAGGAAGACGGCAGTGACGGAAAGTATATGACGGGCTACGCGGGCAACTATATCCGGATATACGCGGATCTTGACAGGGAAGCGCTCGGAGAAATGCGTGATGTCAAACTCACGAAGATATATAAAGACGGAATTTACGGAATATTATTGCCGTGAACTGCTTGCGGCAAAGAGGCCGATAGGTTAAAATGTACCCAGACACTTTAAAAAGGAGGGACAGGAAATGGATGATTGTATATTCTGCAAGATAGCCAGCAAGGAGATCGATTCAAAAGCAGTATATGAGGATGATAAGATCTACAGTTTTTACGATCTGGAGCCGCAGGCTCCGGTACATGTCCTTATAATACCGAAGAAGCATATCGCGTCTACAGATGATCTGACGGATGAGGATCAGGAGCTCATGGGATACATGATGCTCAAGGTCAAGGACATCGCGGCGCAGCTCGGTCTTGTGAATGGATACAGAGTAGTCATCAACTGCGGTGAAGACGGGTTCCAGACGGTAAAACATCTGCATATCCATCTTTTAGGCAAGAGAAAGTTGACATGGCCACCAGGTTGATAGTATAATATTTAGGCGTAACAGGCATCATCAGGTAATGTCAGGAGGTGAAACAGAATGGCACAAGTTATCGTAAAAGAAAACGAAAGTTTGGAGAGTGCACTCAAGAGATTCAAACGTTCATGCGCTAGAGACGGCGTCATGGCTGAGGTCAGAAAGAGAGAGCATTACGAAAAACCAAGCGTAAAGAGAAAAAAGAAATCA
The DNA here is from genome assembly GCA_937915045.1 of uncultured Clostridia bacterium. Lineage (GTDB taxonomy): Bacteria > Bacillota > Clostridia > Peptostreptococcales > Anaerovoracaceae > JALCRY01. Next base: position 7,055 of record CALDNM010000046.1, on the reverse strand, counting down.
GAAGCTGCTAGAAAAAAGGCTAGAAAATACTAAAACTGATCAAGACAGGAAGTGTAAAACTTGACATTGAATGAGAGACTGATGGCTGAGTATAAAGATGCTCTTAAAAGCCATGATGAGCTCAGAAAAAGAACTATAAGTTCTGCCAGAGCTGCAGTCAAGCAGATCGAGGTAGACGAAAGAAGAGAACTTAGTGATGATGATATCATCGCGATCCTGACAAAACAGGTCAAAATGAGGAAAGACGCTCTGGCTGATTTTGAAAAAGCCGGACGTACAGACCTAGCAGATGCCTATAAAGCAGAGATGGAAGTGCTGTCCGAATACCTGCCGGCGCAGCTTTCCGAAGATGAAATAATGAAGATCGTACATGAAGCGGCCGGGACTCTCGGAATAGAGAGCGGCAAGCAGAACATGGGAAAACTCATGGGAGCCGTGATGCCAAAAGTCAAAGGCAGAGCGGATGGAAATACGGTCAGACAGTTGATCGACGGCTTTCTCTCGTAAACAGAAAAATCAATGGCCCGGGAAATAGTCCCGGGTCGTTTTTTGTATCAGATGTGCTATAATAATTATAATCAAGCAAACAGGAGGACAGCGTTTATTGGAAAATATAATTAAGATCAGACTGCATGAAGGGCTCGACAGAGCTGAGCTCTTCGGTAATATGGACAGCAACTTAATTACTTTAAAAAACAGCCTTGATGTGGATATCATCCAGAGAGACAACGAACTTGTGATAAGAGGAGAGGATACGAGCAAAGCGGAGACTGTGCTGAATGAGCTCATAGGGATCATAGATTCCGGAGAAAATCTTGACAGTCAGAAAGTGAATTACGTTATGTCTCTCGTCGACAAGGGGATGTCTTATAAAGAGGGCAATATCGATAAGGACATCATCTGTTACACCCACATGGGCAAGCCTCTGAAACCTAAAACGCTCGGGCAGAAAAACTATGTGAACGCTATACGTCATAAAGACGTAGTGTTCGGTATAGGGCCTGCAGGTACAGGGAAGACTTACATAGCTGTCGCGATGGCGGTCACTGCATATAAAAAGAAACAGGTCCAGAAGATAATCCTGGCAAGACCTGCCGTGGAAGCGGGCGAGAGACTTGGCTTCCTTCCGGGGGATCTGCAGGAAAAGGTAGATCCGTATCTGAGACCTCTTTATGATGCGCTCTATGATGTGCTGGGACGCGACAGCGCCCTCAGGCTCAAAGAAAAAGAAGTCATCGAAATAGTCCCTCTCGCGTACATGAGAGGCCGGACGCTTGACAACTCGTTCATCATCCTCGATGAGGCGCAGAACACTACGAAAGAACAGATGAAAATGGCACTTACTCGTATGGGCTTCGGTTCGAAACTCATCGTGACCGGCGACATCACTCAGATAGACCTGCCGAGAGGAAAAAGATCAGGACTTGTGGAGGCGTCGAAGGTGCTGAGAGATGTCGATGAGATAGGGTTCTGCTATCTCAAGGATGTTGATGTCGTGCGGCATCAGCTCGTAAAGAAGATAATCAACGCGTATGATACGTATTACAGAGATAATCCGGGAGAAGATGAATGGAACTGATAATAAGCGGTGGAGATATCCCGCCTGAAAATGTCATATGTCAGATGAAAGAAGCCGCTCTTCGCTGCCTGATACATGAAGGTGTGCGGACGGATGATATAGAGGTCAGCGTCACATTCACAGATCTTAATGGGATACATGATCTGAACAGGACGTACAGGGACGTGGACAGCTCGACGGATGTACTGTCGTTTCCGCAGTATGATGACACGGCGGATATACCCGCGGATGGCATGATCACCTTGGGAGACGTCGTGATCTGTACGGAACAGGCATTACTGCAGGCAGAAGATTTCGGACACTCCGCGGAGAGAGAACTCGTCTACCTCTTCGTACACAGCATGTTCCATCTGCTCGGTTACGATCATATGACGGATGATGATAAAGCGGAAATGAGAAAAGCCGAGGAGGATGTCATGTCTGTGATCGGTCTTGAGAGGAAATAGTATGTACAGGGAATTGTATGAGCAGGCACAGGCTGTGAAAGCGTATTCGTACGCTCCTTACTCGCATCTGCATGTGGGAGCGGCGCTCCTTTGCGCGGATGGTACGATGTATACCGGCGTGAATGTCGAGAATGCTTCGTATGGCGGGACTATCTGCGCGGAGAGATCGGCGGCAGTAACGGCTGTGTCGCATGGAAATAAAGATTTTGAGGCGATAGCGATCTGTTCTGATGAGGGAGAAGCGTGGCCGTGCGGGATATGCAGGCAGTTTCTTTATGAGTTCGCGCCTGATATGAAAGTAATAACCGGGAACAGCGAAGAAGAACTGGAAGTCATGGAGCTGTCAGCGCTCATGCCGAAAGGATGGACACTTTGAGAAGTGGATTTATAAGCATAATAGGAAGGCCAAACGTCGGGAAATCGACTCTTCTGAACACGATAATAGGTGAGAAGATAGCGATAGCCACGGACAAGCCTCAGACAACGAGAAATACGATAAGAGGCATCTACACAGATGAAGAAGTGCAGATGATATTCATAGACACTCCGGGCATACACAAGCCGAGGAACAAACTGGGCAAATATATGACGGACAGCGCGCTCGGTACATTTGGTGAGGTGGACGCGGTACTGTTCCTGACGGACGATCTTCTTGAGAGCGGACCGGGGGACAAGTATATAATCGATTTGCTGAAAGAAGTGAAGACACCGAAATTCCTCATCATTAATAAGATCGACCTCATGGGTCCGGAAAAATACAAGAAAATATTCGATGAATATGAAAAACTGGATATTTTCGATGCGATCTTCGGTATATCGGCGAAGGACGGAACTAATGTACGGGACGTTATCAAAAAACTGAAAAAACTTATGCCGGAAGGGCCGATGTTCTTCCCTGCTGATATGATGACGGATTATCCGGAAAGGTTTCTCGTAAGCGAAATCATAAGGGAAAAAACTCTAATGTATCTGAACGAGGAGGTGCCGCACGGTGTGGCCGTCGCGATAGAAGAGTATGAGGAGACCGAGAAGATAGATAATATAAGCGCTGTCATTTATTGTGAGAAGCAGTCGCATAAAGGAATAATAATCGGAAAGGGAGGGCGAAAGCTCAAAGGCATCGGCAAAGCCGCGAGGCAGGAGATAGAAGCGCTTCTTGGATGTAAAGTCTATCTGCAGATGTGGGTCAAGGTCAAGGAAAACTGGAGAGATTCAGATATAGCTCTTTCCAATTTCGGATATAAGGATCAGAAGTAAATGGATGGATACAGTGACGGTATCATTTTAAGACAGACGAAGATCCTCGGCGGGCGAAGGATGGTCACCCTGTTTTCAAAAGAATTCGGGAAGATCAGCGCCGGGACGAGGATAGACGAGAGAGGAAAGAGCAAGGCGGCTCTTTCGATGAGACCGTTCGTGCATGGGCGCTACGAGATACGCGAGCTTCGCGGGAACCATTATATCAACAGCGCTGAGGTCGTGAGAAGCTATTATAAGATCGGTGAAGATGTCGACAAATTCATGGCTTGCTCTTATGTACTCGAATTCCTGGGAAAGATAACCCAGGAGGATCAGCCGGTGCCGAGACTGTTTGATATGACATGTGATTTTTTTGATGTGATGGAACGGAGAAAAAGTCATTTCGGGACTCTTGTTATGGCATATATCGTGAAAGCGGTATCGGAAATAGGTTATGAGCCGGAGATAGGACACTGCGTATCCTGCGGCAGGGAAAGACCGGCTGCGGCTTTCTCCGTAAAGGATGGAGGTATACTGTGCGAAGAGTGCCTGCGGCGTTTAAATACTGAGAGGGAATCATTGATTTACGAGGTCGATTTTGGTATAGTAGGTATATTAAGGTACTTTCTGGAAAACCCCTTTGAAGCGTTTGAAAAGCTAGCGCTGGAAGAAAACGAGCAGAAGAGGATGAAAGAGATCATGAAAAAGTATTCCGCATACTATTTAGACCTCGGGGATCTGAAAAGTGAAGGCTTTATGGCGGATAATTGATATTAAGGAGGTAAAGTCAATGGAAATCACATTAGAGAAGATCGAACTGGTAAAGGACAGAACTGGAGTCACTTACAAAGAAGCAAAAGAAGCTCTGGAAGCATCTGACGGAAGTGTCGTGGACGCTATTATCGACATTGAAGAGAATATCGACAATGGAGAGAAGAAAAATATCGGGCAGCAGGGAACTGCGGTCATAGCGGCGATCACTGAAGCGGTCAAGAAGGGCAATGTATCTAAGATCGTAGTCAAGAATAAGGACGGAGAAGTCCTGATCAATATACCTGTCAACGCGGGCATCATCGGAGCTGTTGTTGCTCCATGGGGCGTTGTCGCCGGGATGATCGCGTCGTTTGGATTCAAATGTATAGTTGAGATCGTCAAGGACGACGGGACTATCGTGGACGTGAGCGATCGAGTGAACGAAGGAATAAGCAAAGGTATAGAAAAGGGATCTGAAATAGCTGAAGTCGTCAAGACGAAGAGCTCTGAGATGTATGATAACGTCAAAAATGGAGAGGCAGGCGACAGAGCCGCTGATTTCAAAGACAGAGCTGCTGATTTCGCGGCAGACGCTCGTGAAAAAGCGGCGGATATCGCGGCAGACGCTAAAGATAAATTCAACAGCAAAGCAGGCGACGCGGCTGATGATATCAGCGAGCAGGCAGAAGATTTTGCTGATGATCTGAAGGACAAGGTCGACGATATTGCTGAGGATGCTAAAGAGAAAGTCGATGACGCTGTGGACAAAGCTAAGGACGCGGCGGACGATCTGAAAGATAAGTTCGACAAATAAGCAAATAACAAGAAGGCAGGGAACAAACAAAAAATGAGTACTGAAGTTACAATGGACGCTATTACTGCTCTTGCGAAGAACCGGGGATTTATTTTCCCCGGCTCTGAGATTTATGGGGGCCTCGCAAACAGCTGGGATTATGGACCGCTGGGAGTAGAACTGATCAACAATATCAAACAGGCCTGGTGGAAGAAGTTCGTGCAGGAGTCAAAATACAATGTCGGCTTAGATGCCGCCATTCTGATGAATCCAAAAACATGGGAAGCATCGGGGCATGTAGGAGGATTTTCGGATCCGCTTATAGACTGCAAGAACTGTCATTCCAGATTCAGAGCGGATAAGCTCATCGAGGAATTCGTCATGAAGACAAAGGGCGAAGAAATCGTCGTTGATGGATGGCCAAATGAAAAGCTGGAGGCATTCGTAAAAGACAATGGAATCACATGTCCGGACTGCGGCAAGAGCGATTTCACGAATATCAGACAGTTCAATTTGATGTATAAGACGTATCAGGGCGTCACTGAAGATACTGCTACTCAGATATATCTGAGACCTGAGACGGCGCAGGGCATCTTTGTTAATTTCAAAAATGTTCAGAGAACATCGAGAAAGAAGCTGCCGTTCGGTATAGCGCAGATAGGTAAAGCGTTCAGGAACGAGATCACACCTGGGAATTTCATTTTCCGTACAAGGGAATTTGAACAGATGGAAGTGGAATTCTTCTGCAAACCGGGATCAGATCTCGAGTGGCATGAATACTGGAAGCAATTCTGCAAAAAGTTCCTGCTTTCTCTTGGTATGAATGAAGATAACATCAGACTCAGAGACCATGATAAAGAAGAACTTTCGCATTACAGTACAGCTACGACAGATATAGAATATCTATATCCATTCGGATGGGGCGAACTGTGGGGCGTTGCGGACAGGACGGATTTCGACCTGACGCAGCATATGAACTTCTCTGGTGAGGATATGTCTTATCAGGATCCTGAGACTAATGAGAAATTCGTACCTTACTGTATCGAACCTTCTGTCGGTGTCGGCAGGGCCGCGATGGCGTTCCTCCTCGACGCGTACGATAAGGAGACTGTTACGGATGCTAAGGGAAAAGAAGATACGCGTATCGTGATGCGCTTCCATCCGGCGCTTGCTCCTTATAAGGCGGCTGTGCTGCCGCTCGCGAAGAAGCTGTCGAATGTCGCGGAACCTATATATGATGAATTAGCAAAATATTTCAATATACACTATGATGTCACAGGGTCGATAGGGAAACGCTACAGGAGAGAAGATGAGGCCGGTACACCTTTCTGCATCTGCGTCGATTTCGATACTGAGCAGGATGGCTGTGTGACTATCCGTGACAGGGATACGATGGAGCAGGTGAGAGTGCCTGTAGCCGATGTCAGGCCTTATATAGAGGAAAGGCTCGTATTCTAGGAAGTGCGTATTTATGGATAAAATGGTATATTCGTTCAACGAGGGCTCGAAAGAGATGTCGTCTCTTCTCGGGAATAAGGGAGCGAATCTTGCGGAGATGATCAGGATCGGGCTGCCGGTACCTTTCGGCTTCACGATAACTACAGAAGTCTGCAGAAAATACTATGATGAAGGAAAAGAGGCGGCCTCCGAAATAGAGGAGGCTGTCTTTGATAAACTTGCGGATCTGGAAAAGGTCGCCGGGAAAAAATTCGGTGATCCGTCCGATCCGCTGCTCTTATCTGTCCGTTCGGGCGCGCAGGATATCATGCCGGGCATTATGCCGACTATCCTGGATCTTGGGCTCAATGATGAGACAGTGCTTGGGCTGGCAAGGACATATGGAAGTGAAAAACTAGCTTACGATTGTTACCGTCGCTTTATCAGGACATACAGCATGGCGGTACTTGACATACCCGGAAAGGTATTTACGGCAGCGATGGATCAGATCCTTCAGATACGAGGCACGGTCTATGTCTCAGATCTTGACAGCGAAGGGATGAAAGCTGTCGTTTTGGCATATAAGAAAATAGTCAAAGAAGAGACCGGAGATGAATTTCCTCAGAATACGGAGGAGCAGCTGCTGACATCTATAAAAGGTATCTTTGATTCCTGGTACAGCGATCGCGCTGTCGTTTACAGACGCATGAACAATATCGTGGATATGGGGACCGCGGTGAGCATACAGTGCATTGTATACGGAAACATGGGGGACGATTCAGGAACGGGAGCCGTCTTTACCAGGAGC
>CALDNM010000045.1 GCA_937915045.1 uncultured Clostridia bacterium | reverse complement strand
GCCGCCGAGCGCGGCTGCTCCGGCGGCGTTATTATAGAAGCGGTGCGCTCCTGTGTCCAAGATCATGAAGCAGGAGCGAAACGAATAATACTTAAAACAAAACCCGCCATCAGGCGGGTCTCGCGTTAAGTGATCTTAGTTTAAGCGCTGGTCGGGAAGTACGGACGCAGGGTATCGGCGACCGCGTTGATCGGCATCGTCTGAAGGACGACTTTTCCAGGGCCGGTGACGACAGTATTGAAAATACCTTCGCCGCCGAGAAGCATGTTCTTCGCGCCTTTGACCGACTGGATATCCATGGAGCATGTCGCGTCCATGGCGGCGATGTATCCGGTATCCACAATGATCCTTTCGCCTGCGGCGAGCTCGTACTCGTGGCTGGAACCGTCGATCTCGATAAAAGCTGTTCCGGATCCGGCAAGCTTCTGCATTATGAATCCTTCGCCGCCAAACAGGCCGGCACCGATCTTCTTGCGGAAGAAAACCGAAAGCTCGACATTTTCCTCACTCGCGAGGAAAGCGGATTTCTGCACGATTATTTCTTTGCCGGGCGCGATTTCATACGCTCGTATGGAACCCGGGAAAGAAGAAGCAAAAGCTATCTCACCGCTTCCGCCCTGCGCAGTGTATCTGTTCTGGAACATGCTGTCGCCGGAAAACATCCTGCCGAAAGCCTTACCGATACCGCCGGTCGCGCTCGTCTCCATCTGCATGTTCGCGCTCATCCAGCTCATCGCGCCTTTTTCTGTGATCAGCGTTTCGCCGGCGTCGACATCGCATATGACGACGGGAAGTGATTCTCCAATGATTTTGTACTGCATATCTTCTCCTCCTCGTGTACTGTGTATGATATTTGCTTTAATTATATTGGAGAAATACGCTTTTGACAATAAAAAACACGAATGGCGGTTTTATGGGCGCGCATGACCTGACAACTATGACCGGATAACATTGATATCCGTCGCTTATAATAATATAATAGATAGCGATCAGAAGAAAAGTAAGGAGAAGAAAAAATGGAAGCAATAGAATGCATAAAAACACGCAGAAGCATAAGAAAATTCGAAGATAAAAAAGTTCCTCATGACGTCATCGAAGACATCATAAACACAGCAGTATACGCGCCATCATGGAAAAACACTCAGGTGGTCAGATACATCGCTGTAGAGGATCCTAAGATCCTGAGCGGGATATCGCAGGACTGTGTTCTGGATTTCAAAGGAAACGCGAGCATAATCGGAAACTGCAAAATGCTCATTGCCGTGACCGTCAAGCACGGTATATCGGGATTTGAAAAAAGCGGAGAAGCGACAACATCGAAAGACGACCGCTGGGAATCGTTCGACGCTGGCATAGCGGCTCAGACACTCTGCCTTGCGGCACACGCGAAAGGCCTCGGAACAGTTATCATGGGTATATTCGATGACGCGAAAGTCGCTGAGAAAATCGATGTTCCGGAAGGGCAGATAGTGACAGCACTCATCGCGATCGGTTATCCGGCTATTGATCCTAAGGGACCGGCGCGCAAGACCGCTGACGATGTTTTATCTTGGAGATAATGTTTCAGTAAAGATAATATTGCAAATGATCTATTTGAAATATTACAATATAATCCTAACATACGCTGCAGAAAAGTGATATTGTTATAGTAGTAAAATAAAGGAGCAGTGTCATTTTCGCGAGGAGGCAATTATCATGAGCGAAGCAAATTTTACGAGTTTTGACGGGACCAAACTGTATCTGAACAAAGAAACAAGTCCAAATGATAAGGCTGTGTGCGTGGTAGTTCACGGATTATGCGAACACCAGGGAAGATATGATTATCTTGCAGAACAGTTCCACAAAGCCGGGATCGGTACCTACCGTTTTGACCACAGAGGTCATGGTCGATCAGAAGGCGAGCGGACATATTACAAAGACTTCAACGATATGCTCGACGATGTGAATGTATTCGTCGACCTCGCGATACAGGAAAATCCGGACAAACCAGTATTCCTTCTGGGACACAGCATGGGCGGGTTCGCGGTCGCACTTTACGGCGTGAAATATCCGAATAAAAATCTCCGCGGCATCGTGACAAGCGGGGCGCTGACATTCGATCACGGCGGGCTTATCAGAAACGTACCGAGAAATATGGATCCTCATTACAAGCTTCCTAACGAACTCGGAGCGGGAGTCTGCTCGGTGCAGGAAGTCGTAGACTGGTACGGAAAAGACCCTTACAACACCATGACGTTCACAGCCGGACTGTGCTACGCGGTCCTCGACGGACTCGACTGGTTCGACGCGTCCAAGTTCAAATATCCGGTGCTTATGATGCACGGCGAAAAAGACGGCCTGGTATCACTTCAGGACACATACGATTTCTTCGCGGAAGCATCTTCGAAGGACAGGCAGATGAAAATCTACGGCGGGCTGTTCCACGAGATATTCAACGAGTACTGTCACGAAGAGACAGTGGGAGACGCGGCGGACTGGATACTGAACAGGTGCTAGATCGTATTTAGTTTGCAGTAATGTTTAAAGTAACGGCAAAGGCCGGGAGAGTTTATGCTCTTCCGGACTTTTTTTACGCCGAAATTTCGAAGTGTTTGAGGGAAAAGAGGAGTGTAACATAAATGTGGCAAACAGCAAACAGCATAGTAACAAAATCGATACATCAATTAATTCGGAATAAAAACTGTATCGAAAGATATACATTACTGCCCCTGAACGGGCGAATATGATCCTCGCGGACTTCTTTAAAATGCGCATAACGGCAAATCAAAGATATTTTCTTACTGAATAATTGGCATGAGTTTTGCTATTAATAATGGTGTAAATGATTTTGGGAAGCCAAAACGATGAAAGGAGAAAAGTATTATGTTATCAGAGAGAATCATCAAGCTTAATGATAGAGCACACAACACACAGCCGACTTTTGATCTGGACAGGGCAAGACTGAT
>CALDNM010000044.1 GCA_937915045.1 uncultured Clostridia bacterium | reverse complement strand
ATGATAGCAAACATACCTGAAGAAATCTAATTTACACACAAATTAAGACTTGACCTGTCAAACCCGCAACCCCACAGGATCCAATGTAGAATTTTCATATTTGCCAATTCTTCCATTGCAAACCAGAATCACAGTATAATTTTAAGAGGATGGCCCGCGCATAGCGAGGGCCGATCGATATTTAAAGGGAAGGCCCGCACTTATGCGGGCCGATTTATATTTAGAGGCAGTTCTGCACGGCCATATGTGATTCAGTGCTCCTAACGCGGACCGATCGAATTATTTTTTTGCTGTAATGCTGTTTTTGAGCTATAATATCTGTTATGAAAAGGGAGGATCAAAATGACACCGGAAAAAAGAAGAAGCGAAATAATGGACCTCCTCGAGGCATCGGATCATCCGGTCAGTGCTTCTGTCCTGGCCAGCAAGTTCAATGTGAGCCGCCAGGTAATAGTTGGTGACGTAGCTCTGCTAAGAGCTGAAGGTGATGAAGTCATGGCCACTCCGCGCGGCTATGTTCTCAGCCCCGATCCTGCTGAAGGTTTTGGCTTCGTCGGGACTGTCGCGACCAAGCATAAACTTGATCGCCTCCGCGAGGAACTTTATATTATCGTCGATTTCGGCGGCACCGCTATAGATGTTACGATAGAACATCCTCTGTATGGACAGCTGTCAGGGCCCCTCGATGTTTCTTCCAGATACGATGTGGATCTTTTCTGCGAAAAAGTCAAGCTGCAGGGCTCGCAGCCTCTCAGCACACTTACCGACGGGATACACACCCACCGGATCGGCTGCCGTGACATTACTACATTTCAAAAAATAAAAAGTGAGCTCGAAAAAGCCGGGCTCACCTATAAATAGATATTTTATGTTTTTATCATAGCCTGTAAGAACTCACATTTTTGATGCTGTTCCCGAGGCACACCGCGCCGAGCGCGATGCCGATGACAGCTGAGGCCGTCACGTGTCCTCTGAATACCTGGGCCAGCCCAAAGTACAGGACCAGCGCGGAGAATATCCCGAAAAGTATCGTGAGCGCGAGCTTCTGCTTCCGGTCTCTTATGAGCCCGGTGTTATCGAATACCGCGAGCGCTATCAGCATTATCCAGAGGATCTTCCTCAAAACATACATAGACATTTCTTACACTTCGTAATCTAACGCCGCGCGCTCTACTGTGAACGGGCGTACTTTTGAGTTCGCGAGAGCCTGATGCTCAGGATGGTTCGCGTAAGCGCTGAGCCCCGCCGCGTCATCATGCTCTGTGAAAAGCGCGAGATCGTGCGTACTCGAATCCAGCGGATACGAAACGAAGCTCACTCCCTTGAGCGAAGGCACTTTGTCTATAAGCCCCTCGAAATCTCCCGGCAGCTCCCTGCGCATCTTTTCTTTCTGCTCTTCCGACACGCCGTCTTTGAACTTCCACATCACTATATGCTTTACCATTTGAATGCCTCCTATTCGAAATTATAATCTGTAAGTATCGGTTTTCTTCCGAGCCTCTTATCATCGAAATATTCGAAGTAAGAAAGTTCGAGGTACGATCCCGAGATATTGTACAAATCGTTCCAGCCGTTTCCTTTGAGCGCCATGAGAGCGTTATAGCTTCTCTGGCTCGTGCGGCAATGCAGATATACCGGTCTGTCTTTTGGTATTTCATCCATGCGTTTTCTCAGCTGGCTGAGCGGGATGTTCACTGCAGTAACGATATGGCCCTGCTCATACTCCTCGGGTTCGCGGATGTCCACGATGTACGCGCCCTCTTCAAGAAGTTTCCTGACATCTCCCACATGCACCTGCTTGAAAACACCGTCTAACAGGTTCTGAGCGACAAGCCCCGCGAAGTTCACCGCGTCTTTCGCTGTTCCGAAGTACGGAGCATAACACAGTTCAAGATCCGCAAGATCCCCGACTGTTCCCTTCATATGTATGACAGTCGCGATCACATCTATTCTCTTATCGACATTCCCCATGCCGATCGCCTGCGCGCCGAGCACTCGCCCCGACGGCACCTCGAATATGAGCTTCAGATGTATCGGGCTCGCTCCCGGCATTATGCCGACTTTATCCATAGGCGCGACATACACTATCTCGTAATTTATGCCGGCTGCCTTTGCTTTCTTTTCGTTCATCCCTGTCGCCGCTGCGTTGAGATCGAACATTTTAACTACTGACGAACCGATCACGCCCTGATTTCTGTCATACTTACCGTATATCGCGTCCGCCGCAGCTCTTGCTTCCTTCTGCGCCGGTCCCGCAAGCGCGAGTTTCGTCGATTTCCCGGTAAAGAAGTCCTTCACTTCTATCGCGTCGCCTACCGCGTATATGTTTTCATCATTTGTTCTGTAATGTTCATCGACTTTTATCCCGCCAAGTTCGCCTGTCTCGATCCCGGCATCCTTCGCGAGCGCTATATCAGGCGCGATCCCGACTGCCATGATGACTGCTCCGGCATTTATCTCTTTCCCCGACGCCAGCACTACAGAGCTGTCCCTGATCTCTGACACGCCGTCACTCAATATGAGGTCTACTCCTTCATCAAGCATTTTCTTGTGAAGTATCTGCGCCATATCGTAGTCGAACGGCATCATGATCTGATCGAGGGCTTCGACGAGAACTACATTTCTGCCGCTCATGCGGAGATTTTCTGTGACCTCCACGCCGATGAAGCCACCGCCGACCACAACGGTATCTTTTATATCGTTCTCATCCAGATAAGTTTTCAGCTTCGTTATATCTACCACATTTCTTATCGTGAAAACATTCTTTCCGTCTATGCCCTTTATGCTGCGCGGGCGTACCGGTCTTGCTCCTGGTGAAAGCACAAGAACATCATAATCCTCTTCATATTCTTTCCCCGTCTTCAGGTCTTTAGCGGTTATCTTCTTCGCCGCCCTGTCTATCGCTGTGACCTCTGTATCTGTCCGCGCTTCTATATCATAAGAGTTTTTAAAAGCTTCAGGTTCCATCATGATGAGAGATTCACTCGCCGCCACGACACCACTCAGATAAAACGGCAGTGAGCAATTTGAGAATGAAACATTCGGACCTTTCTCAAACATTACTATATCCGCCGAAGCATCTATTCTCCTGGCTCTTGCCGCGACTGACGCGCCCCCTGCGACACCTCCGACTATCAATATTTTCTTTCCCATATACGTTCCTCCTTGCTTTACTGACTTTAAAAGTCTGTACTCCCTTATTTTACTTTTTTATGGTAATAAAAGCAATATATGCGTATAATAAACGCGGAGGTATTTGCTATGTTAAGAGATAGAATGGAAAAATTATTTATTGACCAGGATTATAACTACGCTGAATCTATGCTCCACGCCGCGAACGATGAGTACGGCCTTGGGATCGATAAAGACGCGTTCAAACTAGTAGGGGGATACGGCGGAGGCATCTACAGTG
>CALDNM010000043.1 GCA_937915045.1 uncultured Clostridia bacterium | reverse complement strand
TATGATGACGCGGCTGCCGCATGGCTTGAGGAACACGCACAAGATGGAGGACATCATCATAAAGATAATGATGCTCGAGAACGAAGTGAACGATGACATCGACATGCTGGTGGATCTTAAGGATGAGATCATGGGTGTGATAGGCGCGGTGGATGAAGAAGAATGCAGGCTCGTTCTCGAGAAGAGATATCTCTGCTACGAGACGTGGGAAGAGATCGCGCTTGATATGCACTGCGGGCTCAGGACCATCTACAGGATCCACGGAGAAGCGTTAAAAAAAATCGCAGTTCCGTAAAGTTGGCAGTGTTTGTCACTTTTTGTCACTATTGCTTTGTGATAGTATTAGGATGAAGAAAATGTAAATAATGATACGAGCCTCGGAGGTGTGCAGCCTTCCGGGGCTTTTCTATTGGAAGGAGAAATGTGATGCCAAGGAAAGCAAAGCACCCCTGCGCGCATCCGGGCTGCCCTAACCTCGTTGACTATGGGGAGAGGTTCTGCCGGGAGCACGAGAAGGAAGAAAGAAAACGCTACGAAAGGTACGGCAGGGATCCTAAGACGAAGAAGAGATACGGGAGAGAGTGGCAGCTTATCCGTGACAGGTATATAAGCGTCCATCCCTTCTGCGAGAAGTGCCTGCTAAGCGGCAGGATCGTTAAGGCGGAAGAAGTGCATCACATCGTTCCTCTTTCGCAGGGCGGGACGAACAGCTATGGCAATCTCATGAGCCTGTGCAAGTCATGCCATTCGAGGATCCACGCGAGCAGAGGAGACAGGTGGCATAAATAACATAATAACTAAACAGTTTAAACAATTAAAGCAGTTAGAAATAAATATTAAATACGCCGGGAGGGGCGGGTCAAATCTCTAAACCGTTCTGTTTGCTGAACGGTGCCGGGGTCGCGCTCGCACTTTTTGCGGTTTCAGAAGGGTAGTAAAGGGAGGCCCGAGTAAAATGCCGACAAAATCGAATAATACAGGAGGCCGCGGAGGCGCAAGGCCGGGGGCCGGACGCAAGAAAAAGGCCATAAAGGAGAAAGCCGAAAACGGAAATCCGGGAGGAAGAAGGCTTGAAGTCCTGGACATCCCGGAGATGGAAGGGGCGAAGATGCCTAAGCCGCATGACTTCCTTTCGTCCGAGCAGAGAGACGGAAGCACGCTCCAGGCAGCGGACATATATAAAGAGACATGGGAGTGGCTTAAGAAGATAGGCTGCGCGGCAAAAGTATCGACGCAGCTTCTTGAAAGATACGCTATGGCATCCGCCCGCTGGATACAGTGCGAAGAGATGACGAGCAAGATGGGGTTCCTTTCGAGGCACCCTACCACGCAGAAACCGATACCGTCCCCTTTCATAAACATCGGGATAAATTACATGAACCAGGCGGTAAGGATGTGGAACGAGATCTTTCAGATTGTGAAGGAAAACTGCAGCACGGACTACAGCGACGAAGCCCCTCAGAGCGATGTTATGGAGAGGCTTCTCAGAGCAAGGAAAGGATAGAGATATGACAGCTGATGATTTCATAAAGATTTTAAAGGGAAGACGGGGGCAGCTTACAAGGCAGCAGATAAAGACTCTTAAGGGCCAGGCTCTTAAGGGAGATATCGAGGGCGCGAGAAAAGGTCTGTATAAATGCCTCAGAAGGAGAAACGCGTAATGGAAAAAATGACAAAGGAAA
>CALDNM010000042.1 GCA_937915045.1 uncultured Clostridia bacterium | reverse complement strand
CATGCCGCCTATGAAATAGTCGGAACCGTTGAGGAAAAACGACATTACTGCCACACATATCGGGACGATACACAAAATATGTATGAACACATTCCCGCCGCCTATCCTGAACTTGTATTCCTCAGGAGGTATCGTTTTGCGAAGCTTGAGTTCCGCGAGGTATACAAGGACGTACGATGATATCAGCATGAACACATCGACTACCACAACGACATCGAACGGCAGCATGCACAGGACAAGGTTGACTATCCCGACCGACAGCACCGCCACGTATGGAACGCCGTGTTTTTTGTCACATTTCACAAGCACCGGCGGCGCGAGGTTATCGCCCGCGAGAGCGAAGAAGCCGCGCGATCCGGAGGCTATGTACGTGTTGTATATCGAGCACTGCGCGAGGATGGATACTATGATGAATATCACTCCGGAGGCAGGGCCCAGGTATGTCGACATGACATCTGAATACCCGACATTTCCGACTTCCGTCCCCCAGAGCTGCCACTTGCCTATCGAGCCAAGACCCGCTACTGTAGGAAGAATATACACGATCATAATAAGAGGGACCGAAAGGAGTGTCCCCTTCGGGATGACCTGCGGATTTTCTATCTCTCCCGCGATCGTGGACATCGATTCATATCCGGAATACATCCACATTCCTATAGAAATGCCGGCGCCTATATAGTAAAACCAGTCGCCGAGGTTTTCCGCGGGCGCTGCTGTGATCGGTCCTATCGATCCGGTCCAGTGCATAAATCCGCATATAGCGACCATCGTGAACGTCAGTATGACTATGACTGAAAGAACGGTGCTGACTATCCCGACATCCTTCACGCCTCTTACGTTTATATACGTGAATATCAGGATCATCACCGCTTTGAGCGCGAATTCCTGCCACGCGCTGAGATCCCACTCGGATGCCGCGTACCCGCCGGCGAGTATAACGTACAGGGTGTTGTCGATGTATATCGAAACTGTGCGCCACCAGCCTGCCTGGAATCCCCAGAACTCTCCGAAGGCTTCCTGTACCCACTTATAGTAACCGCCTTCCTGCGGCCTTACTGAGCCGAGCTCGCTCGCGACAAGCCCGAACGGCAGGCCCCAGATAAATGGCAGCACAATAAGCATGATCACTGTCATGCCGGGCCCGGCCTGCGGTATCATTTCCTCGATACCATAGCATCCGGCCGCGACTAGACAGAAGATCATGAATACTACTGTTGATACGGATAATTTTGTTTTTTTGAGTTCGTTTTCTATAGTTTTGTCCTGCCTTCCATAGCTTTCAGAAGCGTGACCTCATCGGTATATTCAAGATCTCCGCCGACCGGTATGCCGTGGGCTATCCTTGTGACTTTTATACCCGACGGTTTCACGAGTCTGGCTATGTACATGGCTGTCGCCTCTCCCTCGATATTGGGATTCGTGGCAAGAATAAGTTCTTTGATGTCATGCTGCTGCAGCCTGACTATGAGAGACCTTATATTTATATCTTCCGGGCCGATGCCGTCCATAGGAGATATCGTTCCGTGAAGGACATGATAAAGTCCGTGATATTCCTTTATTTTTTCCATAGCAACAACGTCTCTCGGGCTTTCGACGACACAGATGACCGACGCGTCTCTTGATCTGTCGGAACATATCCTGCATGGATCGGTATCTGTGAGATTGCCGCAGAGAGAGCAGTACTTCATCTCGCGCTTCGCGTCTTTGATCGCGTCCGCGAGGGCGTTAGCTTCGCTGTCCTCAAGTGACAATATGTGGAACGCAAGTCGCTGCGCTGTCTTTCCGCCTATCCCGGGAAGTTTTGAAAGCTCGTCTATGAGCCTGCCCAGAGGTTTCGCGTAATACTTCATTAGAGTATTCCCGGCGGAAGTCCAAGCCCGCTCGTCATGTCGTTCATCTTGCCCTGCGAGATCTCATCCATCTGACGCATCGCTTCATTCGCCGCTGTCATGATGAGGTCCTGAAGCATTTCAACATCATCCGGGTCGACGACTTCTTTATCTATAGTGATCGCCGTGATCTCCTTTTTGCCGTTCACTGTGACTTCGACCGCTCCGCCGCCTGATGTAGCCGACTGCTCCATAGCGTTGATCTCTTCCTGCACCTCATCCATCTTCTCCTGGAGAGCCTGCATCTGCGCCATCTGCTGAGCCTGATTCGCTCCGCCGGTCTTTCTTTTCTTTCCGGCCTTCATTCCTTTTCCCATTTTTATCTCTCTTTCCGATCCTTCGATCTACTCCATATCTACTTTGACTCCGAGGAAATCCGAAGCGCTGCTCGCGGCATTTTTGAGATCGTCTTCGCTGATCTCAGCGCCCTTCTTTTCGCTGCCGTCCTCCGGTCCTTTCGCTATTATCTTTCTTCTTGCTCCCGAATGCTGCTCGAGGATATTCTCGAGGAACACGCGGTTATCATCTATCACATTTGTGGCCATCCTGCTGGCCGATACCGTGAATGAGCTTTCATCCATCGAAAGCGCCTCAGTATTCTTTATTAAGAGCATCCTGTGATCGTCGCTTCGGTCTGTCGCTTCGCGAACTACATCGCCCCACACAGACGCGATATCCATGTACGCTCCTTCATCGGGCGCCGCCTCAGGCTCGCTTACTGCCTCTGACCCACTTACTGCCTCTGACCCACTTACTGTCTCTGACTCACTTACTGTCTCTGACTCACTTACTGCCTCCGTGGCTTCGTCCGCCCACGCGGGAGCTTCTTCCCACGGCGGTATCTCATCTTCCGTCATTGAACGCGTATCC